>NZ_CALJXO010000163.1:0-9428 GCF_937988555.1 uncultured Boseongicola sp.
CACATTTGCATTAACCGTTTTTAATTTTACTTCCAACGCAAACAAGCGTGATCGAAGGGTTTACGCCGAGTCGACACCTACATTTCAGCCTTCAAAACCTCAATATGCGCCCTTACCGTCTTGGCAGATATAGGATTTCTAGGATAAGGGCCGCGCGCCAGCATTTCGCCCGGTCCGACCCGTCCGCCAAGCATAGAATCGCACTATCGGCAGGGCCCTGCCGGTCAACCCAAAAAACTTCACAGAATTGTAAAAAACCCCGTTGACGACCACACCTCTCTTGCTTCAGGTTGTGCAGGTCGGTCAGTGAGCCACAATATCTAGTGGTCACGGCGCAGGGATGACAACCAAATCAAAAACGCTCCCCCAAGGGCGATGTAGTGGTCCGTTTGTACGGGCAACGCTTCGATCAAGGTAGTTCCCTCGCCCCTGACCGGCACGAAATAATCGGCGTAAGCCAAAGGCGCGCCACTCTTAAAACGACCTACCACGGGGCAAGTTAATGAAAATAGATCGTTCTTTCACGAAGGCTGGAAAAGACGCCTATGCGTCGCTCGAGTTCACGCACACTGTTTCAGAGATTCGCAATCCAGACGGCACGATCGTTTTCAAACTCGACAATGTCGAAGTCCCGACAACCTGGAGTCAGGTCGCCTCTGACGTCATCGCACAGAAGTACTTCCGTAAAGCCGGCGTGCCTGCGTTGTTAAAGAAGGTTAAGGAGAAGGGCGTTCCTGAGTTCCTGTGGCGTTCGGTCCCCGATACCAAAGCTCTCGAAAAGCTGCCCGAAGAAGATCGCTTCGTCGGCGAAACATCTGCGCGTCAGGTGTTCGACCGGCTCGCAGGCGCATGGGCCTATTGGGGCTGGAAGGGCGGTTATTTCACAAAGGAAGCCGACGCCAGCGCTTACTTCGACGAGATGCGCTTCATGCTCGCCACACAACGCGCCGCACCAAATTCGCCGCAGTGGTTCAACACCGGCCTGCATTGGGCCTATGGCATCGATGGGCCGTCACAGGGCCACTACTATGTCGACTACAAGACCGCCAAACTGACCAAGTCCAACTCAGCCTACGAGCACCCACAGCCCCACGCCTGCTTCATTCAGTCCTGCGCTGATGACCTCGTAAACGAAGGTGGCATCATGGACCTATGGGTTCGCGAAGCACGACTCTTCAAGTATGGCTCGGGCACTGGGACCAATTTCTCAATGCTGCGTGGTGAGGGCGAAAATCTTTCTGGTGGCGGCAAATCTTCAGGCCTTATGGGCTTTTTGAAAATAGGTGACCGTGCAGCTGGTGCAATCAAATCAGGTGGTACAACACGCCGCGCGGCAAAGATGGTGATTTGCGACGCCGACCACCCGGACATCGAAAAATTCATTAATTGGAAGGTAATCGAAGAGCAAAAAGTTGCCTCGATTGTCGCGGGCTCGAAAATGCACGAGCTGAAGCTGAATGGTATCTTTGCTGCCATCGCTGCTTTTGATGGTTCCGCAGAAGGCGCCTACGATCCCGCCGCCAACCCAACACTGAAGGCCGCCATCCGAGACGCCAAAAAGTCAGCAATCCCTGAGACTTACATCAAGCGCGTCCTCGATTACGCACGTCAAGGCTATGCCTCGATCGAATTCCCGACCTATGATACAGACTGGGATAGCGAAGCCTATTCGTCGGTATCTGGTCAGAACTCGAACAACTCGATCCGCGTCACTGACGCCTTTCTGAAGTCAGTCAGGGACGACACCGATTGGGAATTGATCCGCCGCAAAGACGGCAAGGTTGCGAAGACGATCAAAGCCCGCGACCTTTGGGAGCAGGTTGGCCACGCGGCATGGGCCTGCGCGGATCCCGGCATCCAATACCACGACACCGTTAACGCATGGCACACTTGCCCGGAACATGGCCCGATCCGGGGCTCAAACCCGTGCTCGGAATACATGTTCCTCGATGACACGGCCTGTAACCTGGCGTCGATGAACTTGCTCACCTTCTATAAAGACGGCGAATTCCAGACCGACGAATACGTGCACGCCACGCGCCTCTGGACCGTCACGCTGGAAATTTCGGTGATGATGGCGCAGTTCCCGTCCAAGGAAATCGCGCAGTTGTCCTATGACTTCCGCACCCTCGGTCTTGGCTACGCCAACATCGGCGGCCTGCTGATGAACATGGGTTTCAGTTACGACAGCGACGAAGGCCGCGCCCTTTGCGGGGCCCTCACTGCTGTCATGACCGGCGTTTCCTACGCAACATCCGCTGAAATGGCGGGCGAGCTTGGAGCCTTCCCGGGGCACGCGAAAAACGCCGACCACATGCTGCGCGTCATCCGTAACCATCGCCGCGCCGCTTACGGAGAAACCGACGGCTACGAGTTAATGAATGTTAACCCGGTTGCCCTTGATCACGCCAACTGCCCGGACCAGCGTTTGGTGGAATTGGCCAAAGCATCTTGGGACGAAGCACTTAGCCTTGGTAAAAAGCACGGCTATCGCAATGCACAATCCACGGTCATCGCGCCCACTGGTACGATCGGCCTGGTCATGGATTGCGACACGACGGGTATCGAACCTGACTTCGCACTCGTGAAGTTCAAAAAGCTCGCTGGGGGCGGTTACTTCAAAATCATTAACCGCTCGGTTCCCGCCGCTCTGGAAAAGCAGGGCTACGGCTCGGCTCAGATCGAAGAGATCATCTCTTACGCTGTTGGTCACGGCACCATCGGCAATGCCCCGGGCATTAACCATACGTCGCTGATTGGTCACGGATTTGGCGCTGCGGAACTCGAAAAGATTGAAGCGGCACTTCCATCTGCCTTCGACATCCGCTTCGTTTTCAACCAGTGGACGCTGGGCGAAGAATTCTGCACTGGCACGCTGGGCATTCCCACGGCCAAGCTGAACGATCCGTCCTTTGATCTTCTGCGCCATCTCGGTTTCACCAAGAAAGATATCCAGGCCGCCAACGACCATGTCTGCGGAACGATGACGTTGGAAGGCGCGCCTTTCCTCAAGGAAGAGCACTATTCGATCTTCGATTGCGCCAACCCTTGCGGCAAAAAGGGCAAGCGCTTCCTTAAGGTCGATAGCCACATCACAATGATGGCCGCCGCCCAGTCGTTCATCTCTGGTGCGATCTCGAAGACGATCAACATGCCGAACGACGCCTCGATAGAGGACTGCAAAGCCGCCTACGAACTGTCTTGGTCCCTTGGCATCAAAGCCAACGCGCTTTACCGCGACGGCTCTAAACTGTCCCAGCCACTTGCCGCCGCCCTTGTCGAGGACGACGACGAAGCCGCTGAAATCTTCGAGACAGGCTCGACCCAGGAAAAAGCCGTCGTTCTGGCCGAGAAAATGGTCGAAAAGATCATCGTCAAAGAAATCGCTCGTGGTCGCGAGCGGTTGCCCGAGCGTCGCCGGGGCTACACCCAAAAGGCGGTAGTGGGCGGTCACAAAGTCTACCTGCGGACTGGCGAGTACCAGGACGGCAAAATCGGTGAGATTTTCATCGATATGCACAAAGAAGGCGCTGGCTTCCGTGCGATGATGAACAACTTCGCCATAGCGGTCTCGGTCGGCCTTCAGTACGGTGTGCCGCTTGACGAATTCGTTGATGCCTTCACGTTCACAAAGTTTGAGCCAGCCGGGATGGTGCAAGGCAATGATAGCATCAAGAACGCTACGTCGATCCTTGACTACATCTTCCGCGAACTTGCCGTCAGCTACCTCGACCGCACCGATCTTGCCCACGTCAAACCGCAGGGCGTCAGCTTTGACGACCTTGGTCGCGGCGAAGAGGAGGGCAAGCGCAACTTTGAGGAAGTAAACGGTTCACGCGGCGAGGATCCGGTCGATGTTCTGCGCAAGGTCGTCTCCACCGGTTACCTCAGAAACCGCGCGCCTCAGGGCCTGATGGTCGTGAAGGGCGGAGCAGGGGCCACGGCACTTAACTCCGCTGGTGACGCGGTCGCAACGCTTGAAACGCTTGTGCCTAACGTGAAAGCCGAAACCGCACTGAGCTTGGGAACCGTGTCGATGGACCCGCGCTCCAAGGCCAAAATGCAGGGCTATGAGGGCGATCCTTGCGGCGATTGTGGCAACTACACATTGGTGCGCAACGGCACCTGCATGAAGTGCAATACCTGCGGCGGAACGTCTGGGTGTAGCTGACGGAATATGGTGGGGCGGCGATAGCCTCACTTTAAACGGGCTGGGACCTGCGGATTGCGATGCAATCCGCGAGATCCACCCGACGGAACGCAAAAGCGTTTCATTGTACAAGGGGCGGGTGCGCTCGCCCTTGACGCGGGTCAGGCCGCAGGCAAAAAACGAGCGGTAAATATAGATTGAGCCTGACAAGCGAAACTGGGGGTCCTTCGGGGCCCCTTCTTCTTTATCGTCAAACAAGAATCGCGTCCTGCCAATGCGCTAAGCCACGCGGTTGCCAGGGTCTAAGTTACCCAAAGGTAAGCTTCTACAGCCAGGCGGCGAGCGTTTTTCTTTACACTTCCTTAATAATTGCCTCGTTTTGCCCGATTGTTGCCAAGTTAGGGTGTCCATTTGCACAAGGTGGCGAACGATTAGTACTGGAGTTCCGGAATATGAACGCACTTGCTGAAGACTTCTGGAATGCCAATACTGCGCGGACTGCGTCATCAAAACTACGCGTCTGGGAGTCGCACTGGGGATTTAACGTCTCCGAAAAGAAGAAGCGCAAAAACGACCAAAGTATTCTGTCGGAACTTGCGATCAAGCTTGTGGGAATGATGATGATTCCGTCTGCCGGTATCGTGTTGTTTTTGCCAGGCATCCAAAGCCATTCAAGCGGCGTTGCGGTCGTGCAGGCCGCGATGCTTCTGGCTTTCCTTGCCGTCGGGTTTGGTTTGCACCGCTATGCAGACCGAGGTTTTCGCATGAAATTTCAGGTGGATAGCGCACGGAGCGAAATTCGCATCGGCACTCTGAACGCCAAAGACCGTTTTTGTGTGCGCACCATACTGAAGGTGGACGACATTGAAAGCGTCTTCATTGTGCGCTCGAAAGAGCCTAGCAAGCCTGGGCAATTGCGCGTGCGAATGAAAGCCGGCACGCAGACTGTTCCTCTCGCGGAAGGGTCTGAACATTCGCTCGTTCCAATTCTCGAGCGCATCATCCTCACGCTGCAACCCACCCGCGGGCGCAACCGTCGGGTCCGCACCAAAATGACCGGTCAGTTCATTCGCGCGTCTTTCGGGTAATTTTTTCTTGAAATAACCTTCGCATTCGCGTCTTCCCAGAGGCGCGCTGGCGCGCTATCCCATTGTGACACGGACTTGCAGGGAGGCACGCCATGACACAGAATTCCGAAATTGACCCGCACGGCTTGATGGAGTTTTCGGTCGTTTTTACGGATCGGTCGCTTAATCATATGTCAAAGGCGTTTCAGGCGGTGATGAACGATATTTCATCAATGCTGAAAGAGGTTTACGCCGCGAAAGGCGTCGCCATTATCCCCGGTGGCGGAACCTACGGAATGGAAGCTGTCGCGCGGCAGTTCGCCACTGGCCGCAAAGCGCTGGTTATCAGAAATGGTTGGTTTTCCTACCGCTGGACGCAAATATTCGACACTGGAAACATTCCGACAAGCACCACCGTTATGAATGCGCGCCGCACCGGCAATCATCATCAGGCGCCTTTCGCGCCTGCGCCCATTGAAGACGTCACTCGCACTATTGTTGAAGAAAAACCTGATGTCGTGTTTGCCCCTCACGTCGAAACGTCCGCCGGGATCATTTTGCCCGATTCCTATATTCGCGCCGTGGCGGACGCGGTCCATTCTTACGGCGGGCTTTTCGTTCTCGATTGTATCGCCTCCGGCACAATCTGGGTCGACATGGAGGCCACAGGCGTAGATGTGTTGATCTCGGCGCCGCAAAAAGGCTGGAGCGCCTCTCCCGCCGCCGGTCTCGTCATGCTCAGCGATCATGCAATCGCACGAATGGTCGACACGCAAAGCACCAGTTTCGCTTGCGATCTTGGGAAATGGTACCAGATCATGCAGGCCTATGAAGGTGGGGGCCATGCGTATCACGCAACCATGCCGACCGATGCATTGGTCAAATTCCGCGACACGATGCTTGAAACCAAGCAGATCGGGTTCGACACGGTCAAAGCCCAACAACTTGAACTTGGATCGAAAGTCCGCGCGCTCTTGTCTGAGGCGGGCATCCAAAGCGTTGCGGCCTCCGGTTATGAGGCGCCCGGCGTTGTTGTGTCCTACACCGATGATCCTGATATTCAGAACGGCTCGAAATTCGCCGCGCAAGGCATGCAAATTGCTGCTGGCGTGCCGCTTCAGGTTGGCGAACCCGATGATTTTAGAACCTTCCGTCTTGGGCTGTTCGGCCTGGATAAACTGGCCGATGTGGACGGCGCTGTTGCAAAGGTTAAGGCTGCGCTGGACGCCGTGCAGGCCTAAGCGTGCGCTTCTACCGTCATCAGAAACCTTGCGAGGGGTCGGACATTGCTTGACTTCAGTCATGCTTGGAGGGCCCGGCCTTCACCCGACCTGTCGCTTGAACGCGATAATAGCCCCTTACATAGGTGTTTTCCCGCGATTACTCCGTTTCCAAGGCGGCGCGTCCGCACTTTGATATAAGAAATCGGCAAGCATAAAAGAAGCTGAACAGACGGCGTAAATTTCACGAGCCCAAAGGGCGCTGGGTCCATGGATCGCTCATTCAGAGCTGCGAAAGCGAACGGATCGTCGAGCCTGCGAACGCCCGCACGAATGAAATGCCGACGTTACACCGCGTAGCACCGACATCGAAAAAACGACGTTAACTCACAAAATAACAGACCCTTATAGCCAATCACTTCGGCCGACCGAAAAACAACTGCGCGCCTGGATCAATGCCGAGACTTAATGAAGGTCCCATTGTTAAGCTCTTTGATCGCCTGCATCAGCTCTGCCTGGGTGTTCATCACAATAGGCCCATGCCACGCCACCGGCTCCTGCAAAGGCCGCCCCGAAATCAGCAAGAACCGGATGCCTTCGTTCGCTGTGGTGACGCTGATCTCGTCGCCCGTATCAAACCGCACCAAGGTCCGGTTCCCTGACATGTCTCGGATGTTCAATTCCTCACCACGAAACTCTTTTTCCACTCTTACTCCAATAGGTTGCGAGGCGTCCCTAAAGCTTCCCGAGCCTGCAAAAACGTACGCAAACGCATTGGAATACGCATCCACCGGCAAAACTTTTCGCGTATTTGGAGGCACCGAGACATCCACAAACATCGGCTCGGCCGCAATGCCGTCAACCGGGCCCGTCTTTCCCCAGAACTTTCCAATAATGATCTTCACCCGCGTTCCGTCATCGTCAATTATCTCAGGGACATCTGAGCCTTGGATATCCTGATAGCGTGGTTCAGTCATCTTCACCGCACCGGGCAAATTCGCCCAAAGCTGAAATCCGTGCATTCGCCCCGAAACGTCACCCTTCGGCATCTCTTGGTGTAAAATCCCGGACCCAGCCGTCATCCACTGCACGGATCCACGCCGAAGAAGCCCGCGATTGCCAAGGCTATCACCATGCTCAACTTTTCCTTCCAGCACATAGGTAATCGTCTCGATCCCCCGGTGCGGATGCCAGGGAAATCCCTTGCTATAAAGGGCCGGATCATCGTTGCGGAAATCATCCAGCAACAAAAATGGATCACTTTCATCGGGGTCGCCGAAACCAAAAACGCGGTGCAAATGAACGCCCGCACCCTCCATAGTTGGCTGCGCTGTCGAAGTCGATTTTACTGGGCGAAAGGTCATGGCAAAGCTCCGTTAAGCATGTCCATTCATATAACGCAAACGCGCGACAGAGAAACCGTCGCGCGCGCACAAAGCCTGTTAGAAAAGCGGGACCCCTACTTGGAAGCGTCGCCGCGCGACAAAGCTGCAACGCCGGTCCGCGCGACTTCGAGCAATCCCAATGGGCGCATCAGTTCCGCAAAAGCATCAATCTTTTCCGGCGTTCCGGTTATCTCAAACACGAAGCTCTCCAGTGTGGAATCAACGACATTTACTCTGAATATATCCGCTAAACGCAGCGCCTCAACGCGCTTGTCACCGGTGCCGGCAACCTTGAACAAACCCAATTCGCGCTCGACGCTTGGCCCTTCAACGGTCAGGTCATGCACCTCATGAACCGGGACAATCCGCCCCAGCTGAGCCTTGATTTGTTCGATCACCGACGGTGTACCGGTTGTCACAATTGTGATCCGGCTGCGATGCCCTGTGTGGTCGATCTCGGCAACTGTGAGACTTTCGATGTTGTAGCCACGTCCAGAAAACAACCCGACCACGCGCGCCAGAACGCCCGCTTCGTTGTCGACGACAACTGCAAGCGTGTGACGCTCAATTTCTTCAGCGTGCGGGTCGCGAAGGTCATAGGCCGAATGACTTGAAGACCCTTTTTTGATTTTAAGTGGAGACATGGTCTCTCTTCATCCTTTCCAAAAAACCTCGTGGTGATCGTCGCGAAGGGCAGGGCCCCTCACACCATCACCGCGCCCTTGGTGCCGATGGCATCTTTCGTCGATGCATCGCCGAGAAGCATCTTATTGTGCGGTTCACCCGACGGGATCATCGGGTAGCAGTTCTCGTGTTTTGCAACCAAACAGTCAAAAATCACCGGACCTTCGTGGTTCAGCATTTCCATGATCGCGTCGTCCAACTCTGTTGGATCCGAACACAAAATTCCCTTTGCACCAAAAGCTTCCGCCAACTTCACAAAGTCAGGCAGAGACTCGGACCAGCTCTCGGAATAGCGCTCACCATGCAGCAACTCTTGCCACTGACGCACCATGCCAAGTCGCTCGTTGTTCAAAATGAACTGCTTCACCGGCAGGCGATATTGCATGGCGGTGCCCATCTCCTGCATGTTCATCAACCACGAAGCTTCGCCGGCCACGTTGATCACCAAAGCATCGGGGTGCGCCATCTGCACACCGATTGAGGCCGGAAAGCCGTATCCCATCGTACCAAGGCCACCGGATGTCATCCAACGGTTCGGGTCATCAAAGTTCAGGTATTGCGCTGCCCACATCTGGTGCTGGCCGACTTCGGTGCAGATATAGCGAGACGGATGATCCTTGGTCAAAGCCTCCAGCCGCGCCAAAGCATATTGCGGCTTGATCACAGGACCTTCTTGCTTGAACGCCAGACAATCGACCGCGCGCCATTCTTCGATCTGGCGCCACCACCGTTTCACAGAGGCGTTATCGGTTTTTCGGCCGCGCGATTTCCAAAGTCTTAACATATCTTCGAGAACATGGCCTACGTCGCCAATGATCGGCAGCTCCACTCGGATGATCTTGTTGATTGACGACGGATCAATATCCACATGGGCCTTTATGGACCCCGGTGAAAAATCCTGAACCCGACCGGTGATCCGGTC
>NZ_CALJXO010000164.1:0-18139 GCF_937988555.1 uncultured Boseongicola sp.
AGCGTGTTTGCGCAGACCGTCCTCAACCGCTGGAAAAAGAAACGACCCCTTGGGGAGAGAAGAATATGATCGTTACGACTACGTCCTCGCTCAACGGCCACGAAATCAAGGACTACTGCGGTGTCGTGGTTGGCGAAGCTATCCGTGGTGCCAACGTCTTTCGCGATCTCTTTGATCAGATCACCGACATCGTCGGTGGTCGCTCGGGCGCCTATGAGCACGAGCTTGGCAAAGTCCGCAATAAAGCCCTGCGCGAGTTGGAAGAACACGCCACGGAAAAAGGCGCTAACGTCGTCGTCGGCGCCGATTTCGACTACGAGGTCATCAACAAAATGCTGATGGTCTCGACCAGTGGCACGGCGGTGGTGATCGACTGATATGTCGCGGTTTTTGCATCATACCCCTGCGTTTCCCGTCAAAACCTATGGTTTTTCGGCGAAAAGCGGCCAATTCTCCTTAAGGTTGCCCTTCTTTGGTCACGAAGCGTTGGTTTTGTCCCCATCAAGCACTCAAGGGGATGCAACACATGGGAACGGCGCAAGCTACACATCAGACGTTCGAAGATCGTCTCAACCGGATCAACAAGGGCGCGGCCAATACGATGGGCGAAGTCCATATTGGTCCGCGCGACGAGGAAACTGCGCGCGCGGGCAAGGCAACCAATACGGTGCGCATGAAGTCCAGGAAGAAAAAGGTCAAAGTGGGCGAGGGATCAAATCTGGTTCTGGTTCCCGTGGCCATCGTCATCGGCGGTTTGTCGGTCTTCGCAGGGCAAGCGGCGGCTTTCCACTTCTTTCAGGACGGCGGCTTGATGCCGGTGACGCTTCCCGAAGCGATCGGAATGGTCGAACCGTATCTCATCCACGCACATCTGGTGATCGGCGGTCTCCTGGCGTTGATCTTCACTTGGACGTTTGGCTTCAACGGCACGCTTCGCAAGCTGGCGGTTGTCGCGGGCTTTGGTGCCATGTTGTTTGGACAGGCTCAGATGATGGAGCGATTTCCAGGCATTTATGCCAATTTCTTTTCCGAGGCCTACGTGGCTCAGACCTTAGACAAGACCGTCTAACCACAACTCACACACACCTAACCCATTTTGGGGCCCGCCTTTTAGGCGGAGCCTCTTTTCCTGTTGCACGAGGCGAAAAATGTTAAAAATCAATAACCTGCACGTCAAACTTGAAGAAGAAGAAAAGATCATCCTGAAGGGCGTAAACCTGGAAGTGCCAGCTGGCAAAGTTCACGCGATCATGGGTCCGAACGGCTCTGGAAAGTCGACGCTAAGCTACGTTCTGTCGGGGCGTGACGGCTACGAAGTGACGGCTGGTTCGGCCACGCTGCAAGGTCAGGAAATTCTCGAGCTTGACCCCGAAGAGCGCGCCTCAGCAGGCCTTTTTCTAGCGTTCCAGTACCCGGTGGAAATCCCCGGCGTCGGCAACATGACGTTCCTGCGCACGGCCTTGAATTCACAACGAAAAGCACGCGGGGAAGACGAACTAAGCGCTGCCGACTTCCTCAAGTTGATCCGCGAGAAGGCCAAGTCCCTGAAAATTGACGCCGACATGCTGAAACGCCCGGTCAACGTGGGCTTCTCGGGCGGCGAGACAAAGCGTAACGAAATCCTGCAGATGGCGATTCTTGAGCCGAAGATGTGCATCCTCGACGAGACCGACTCGGGCCTCGACGTCGACGCAATGAAGCTTGTCGCAGATGGCGTAAACGCGCTGCGCGCTGAAGGTCGGTCGTTTCTTGTGATTACCCACTACCAACGCCTTCTCGACCACATCAAACCAGACGTCGTCCACATTATGGCGGACGGCCGTATCGTAAAAACTGGCGGTCCGGAGCTTGCGCTTGAAGTAGAAAACAACGGTTACGCCGACATCTTTGCGGAGGTTGCGTAATGGCTCTGCCGCAGGCAAAAACCGACGCTACCGAGGCACGGCTTGCGCATCTTCAGATGCCCGACGGCGCGGGTTGGGCAAATGATGCGCGCGCCGATGCGCTTTCGCGATTGCGTGCCATGGGTCTTCCGGGCGCACGCGACGAATACTGGCGGTTTACACGGCCCGATGCCTTGAACGCGCCAGTTGCGCCCGGCGCGGCAGTTTTTGACGCCAAGGAAACGGCTCTGTTCAGCGATATCGACCGGCTACGCATTGTTTTTCGCGATGGCGTCTTTGACGCCGAAGCGTCCGACGACTTCAGCCACGAAAACCTCGCAATCGAGCGGCTTTCCGATGCGACCGCCAAAGATATCCACTGGGCCAAAGACCTCTATGGCGTGCTGGAAACCCGTGGCCAAACTCCGGTAAAACGCCCCTTCGCAGCGTTGAACACGGCGTTTGCCACCGACGGGGTTGTTGTACGCGCAACGGGCAAAGTGTCCAAGCCGGTCTCGTTTGTGTATCTCCACGAGAACCCAAACAGCGACGCGATCCTGCATTTCGTCGTGCGGGTAGAAGAGGGCGCCGAGCTTACAATTCTTGAAAACGGTCCCGCCGCCGCGCGTTTTAACAAATGCATGGAAGTCGAGATCGCAGACCGCGCCACCTTCCACCACGTCCGCGCACAAGGCCGCGATCACGAGCGACTTGCGATAACGCATTTGTTTGCGCGCCTTGGCGAGGAAAGCACGTTCAAATCCTTCACCTTGACTGCAAATGGCCGCCTGACCCGAAACGAGGCCGTTATCGAAGTGAACGGTGACAACGCCACCGCCCATATCGCGGGCGCGGCCGTCGGCGACGGTGATTTTCACCACGACGACACGGTCTTCATCACCCACGACGCGGTGAATTGCGAAAGCCGTCAGGTGTTCAAAAAGGTGCTTCGTAACGGCGCGGTTGGTGCGTTTCAGGGCAAAATCCTCGTTAAAGCCGGTGCGCAAAAGACCGATGGCTACCAGATTAGCCAGGCGCTTTTGCTCGACGGTGATGCAGAGTTCCTCGCCAAACCCGAGCTTGAGATCTACGCCGACGATGTGGCCTGTTCGCATGGCTCCACCACCGGTGCGATCGACGAAGAGGCGCTGTTTTATCTGCGTTCACGCGGTGTCCCAAGTAGCGAAGCCCAGGACCTTCTGGTGCTCTCGTTTCTCACTGAAGCCATCGACGAGATCGATGACAAAGCAATCTCCGCCGATATTCTTAGCCGACTTGAGGGCTGGCTGCATCGCCGCCGGAGATCGTGAAAGGCCAATCTGAGTGAGTGTTGCCCTTGATATCGTCCGCACCTATCGAGCCCCGCGCGAAGTGCTGCGGCGTCGCATCGGCGCAAGCGAGCGGGAAGATCGCGCACTTGCGATCCTTATGGGCGCTTGCTTTTTAATCTTCATCGCGCAATGGCCGCGCTTGTCGCGCGAGGCATTCCTGAGCGACGCGGTCGCGTTGGACGGATTGATGGCGGGTGCGCTGTTCGGTTGGGTGATCATCGCGCCGCTGTTCTTTTACACAGTTGCGCTGCTTGTCCATTGGATTCTGAAGGCACTGGGGCGGGCATCCACTGGCTATATGTCGCGCGTTGCGCTGTTCTGGGCGCTGCTTGCCGCGGCCCCGATGTGGCTTATGTCCGGTTTGATGACAGGATTTATCGGCGAAAGTCTGGGCACTTCGATGCTTGCGGTGGTTGCCCTTGGATCGTTTGTGGTGTTTTGGGCTTCCGGAGTGATTGAAATTGCCAAACGACCCGTGCCCGAACAGGAATAAATGATGCTGAACACGTTCTTTCCAATCGCGTTGCAAGCCCTGCGCGAACCGCGCGAAGCGGCCAGCACGTTGATGTCCTTGGGCGTGCCTGTGGTCGCGCTTTGGCCAGCGTTTGGAGCACTTGTGTGCCTTTCGGTGATCCTGTCTTTCTTAAGCGGCGGGCTGGAACAAACCGCCGGGCAGGCCGCCCTTGGGCCGCTGGTTCTTGCAATCACTTCGGCAGTTGCCGGCGCCGCATCGGTCTTTCTTGTCTGGAAAGTCGGCGCTGCAATGGGCGGCAAGGGCCGCTTTGAAGAAGCGCTGCTGCTTACTGTTTTCCTGCAAGGCCTCATTTTCGCAGGCCAGTTGGTCGAGTTTCTTCTGTTCCTTTTCGTTCCGCCTTTGTCGGGGCTGTTTTCTCTGGCGATCATCCTTCTCACGTTCTGGATCAACCTGAATTTCATTGCAGCGCTGCACGGATTTGCCTCGCTTTGGAAATCCTTCGGCGTACTTCTTTTCGCGTCACTTGGTGTGGCGTTGATCCTGATCTTTCTGATGTCGCTGCTTGGCGTACAATTCATGGCCGGAGGACTGGCGTAATGTATGACGTCGAAACCATTCGCAAAGACTTCCCTATCCTTTCGCGGGAAGTGAACGGCAAGCCGTTGGTCTATCTCGACAACGGCGCTTCGGCGCAAAAGCCAAGCGTCGTGATCGACGCAATCACCAATGCCTACGCTCATGAATACTCAAATGTTCACAGGGGTTTGCACTACCTTTCCAACGTTGCCACGGAAAAATACGAAGCCGTACGCGGCACCGTTCAGCGCTTCCTGAATGCTGCCTCCGAGAACGAGATCGTCATGAACTCCGGCACCACCGAGGGCATAAATCTCATCGCTTACAGCTGGGCTATGCCCCGCATGGAAGCGGGCGATGAGATCATCCTGTCGGTAATGGAACACCACGCTAATATCGTTCCCTGGCATTTTCTGCGCGAACGCCAGGGTGTGAAACTGGTCTGGGTCGACGTCGATGAAACCGGTGGGCTGGACCCGCAAAAAGTCCTCGACGCGATCACGCCGAAGACGAAACTCATTGCCGTTACGCATCTGTCCAACGTGCTTGGCAGCCGCGTTGACGTGAAAACCATCACGGCAGGCGCGCATGCAAAAGGTGTGCCCGTGTTGGTCGACGGCTCCCAGGCTGCTGTCCACATGCCCGTCGACGTTCAGGACATCGGCTGCGACTTCTATGCGATCACTGGGCATAAGCTCTACGGTCCGTCTGGCTCAGGTGCGATCTACATCCGCGCCGACAGACAGGCTGAAATGCGCCCATTTATGGGCGGCGGGGACATGATCCGCGAAGTCCACAAGGACGCGATCACGTGGAACGATCCGCCGATGAAATTTGAGGCGGGCACGCCCGGTATCGTCCAGCAAATCGGCCTTGGCGTGGCACTTCACTATATGATGGACCTTGGCATGGCGAACATCGCGGCCTACGAGAACACTTTGCGCGACTATACACGCACCCGTCTTGACGGCTTGAACTGGCTGAACGTTCAGGGCACGACCCAAGACAAAGCCGCAATCTTCTCGTTTACGATGACGGGGGCCGCTCATGCGCACGACATTTCCACGGTGCTCGACAAAAAAGGCGTCGCCGTCAGGGCAGGGCAGCATTGCGTCGGCCCCTTGATGGATTACCTCGGGGTCAGCGCCACGTGTCGCGCAAGTTTTGGCCTTTATAATACCGAGGCCGAGGTCGACACGTTGATAGATGCGCTTGAGCTTTGCCATGAACTTTTCGACTAGGCCACCGAGCTTGTCCCTGCGAGCAATTCCTTTATTGCAGAGCCGAGATCACCTGAGTATACGCCGCTCTAGGCACCCGTAGCTCAGCTGGATAGAGCGCTGCCCTCCGAAGGCAGAGGCCTCGCGTTCGAATCGCGACGGGTGCACCATAAAATCAACGACTTAGAAGATTTCAACTGGGTCCGTTTGGTCTTGTGGTTCATTTTTGGATAATTCGGGACCTACGACTTCGATAGTGTTTTCTGACCGCAGATTCAGGCCCTGTACCCCTATCCCCCTTTTTATTTGATCTCAGTGTGCGTGCATAGGGGGCGCGGGTTTCCAAACTGGGTAACATTAAAGGTTCATTCGCCGCGTTATTTGCCCATCACTGAAATCAGAAAGCGCAAGACA
The DNA here is from genome assembly GCF_937988555.1 of uncultured Boseongicola sp. Classification (NCBI taxonomy): domain Bacteria; kingdom Pseudomonadati; phylum Pseudomonadota; class Alphaproteobacteria; order Rhodobacterales; family Paracoccaceae; genus Boseongicola; species uncultured Boseongicola sp. The sequence continues at coordinate 5,900 of NZ_CALJXO010000164.1, forward strand.
TCAACTCCGTACCGCTTTCAGGCTACAGAGAAATCCCGCCCGCACCTTTTGCGTTAACTTCGGGCTACGATCAAATCCGATGCCTTTTCGCCAATCATGATCGCAGGCGCATTGGTGTTGCCGGACACGATCTCCGGCATGATCGAACAATCCGCGACCCGCAGACCCTTGATGCCATGCACGTTCAGGGCGGCGTCCACGACAGCATCGGTGCCCGAACCCATCTTACAGGTGCCCGCCGGGTGGTAAATCGACACGCTGTTGTTGCGCGCCCAATCCAAAGTGCCGTCGTAGTCGTCCATGCCAAGCGATTGATCAGGGCGGAATTCCTCGGCGATCATCGAGCTTAGCGGAGCCAGACGTGCAATGCGCCGCGCGATATTTACGCCCTCAACAAGAGTCCGGCAATCGGTCTCGGTCGCCAGATACCGTGGATGAATTTTCGGATAGGATCTGGGCGAGGGCCCATCAAGCCTGATCTCGCCTCGGCTTTCGGGACGCAGCTGACACACCGACATTGTGAAAGCCGAAAACGGATGCACGCCTTCGCCGGGACTGTCGGCAGACCAGGGTTGCACGTGGAATTGGATATCCGGCGTTGCCGCATCGTCGTGCGTTTTAAGAAACCCGGTCGCCAAAGACGCGGCCATCGTCATCGGCCCCGAACGGAACATCGCGTACTTCAAGGCGATCCGCGCCTGATTGAACAAGGATCGTACCTCGTCATTCAGCGTGGGTTCGTTGCACTTGAACACAAGCCGCGCCTGTAGGTGGTCTTGCAAGTTCTTGCCCACGCCCGGCAAATGGTGCGCTGGCTCGACACCGTTTTCCTTCAGGTGTTCGGCGTCGCCGATCCCCGAAAGCATCAGGATTTGCGGCGAATTGATTGACCCGCCCGACAACACAATCTCGCGTCGCGCCGTGACGATTTGTTCGCTGCCGCTTGCATCGCGATACGACACGCTGACCGCACACTTGTTCTCGATGTTTACCTTGGAGACCAGCGCCTTCGTCACGACCTTCAGATTAGTGCGGCTGCGGATCGGCTTCAGATATGCCACTGCGGCACTGCACCGGCGGCCGTTTTTCGTGGTCAGCTGGAAATACCCGACGCCTTCCTGTGTCCTGCCGTTATAGTCGGGATTGAAAGGATAGCCCGCAGCTTGCGCAGCCGCGACCCAGGCATCACAGATGGGACGCTGAATCCGCATGTCTGAGACGGCGAGGGGGCCTTCGTCCCCGTGGAACTCATCCGCGCCGCGCTCGTTCGCCTCGGCGCGCTTGAACAATGGCAACACATCATCCCAGCCCCAGCCGGTGTTCCCCATCTGACGCCAGCGATCATAGTCCCCGGCTTGCCCGCGGACGTATAACAATCCGTTCAGCGACGACGACCCCCCCAAAACCTTGCCGCGCGGCCAGTCGATGGACCGCCCATTCAGCCCCGGATCCGGTTCGGTGCGATAACACCAGTCGACCTTCGGATTATGCATAGTCTTGAAATAACCAACGGGGATGTGAATCCAAGGGTTCGTATCGGCAGGACCGGCCTCTAGCAGGACGACTTTCACGTTGGGATCCGCGCTCAAACGATTGGCCACAACACAGCCCGCTGACCCTGCGCCGACGACGACATAATCCGCTTCCATGTGCGTCTTTCCCCTTTTGTTGTAGAAAACACTATACAGACCGACGACCACTTTGGGGATCACTGGATGGGCGAAAAGGACCTCTTTCACGAGGTGTCCGTCTGTGTCCCGCTGATCATTTACGACCCGCGGCTTTAAGCCTATCCCACCCGAGGGCCATCTTGGAAGCCCTCGTCGAAGCCATCGAGCTTGTGCTCACCTTCCTCGACAAAACGGGCGCGCCGCCGGCATATCATCGTCTCGACAGTTGCTCGCTGGAACCGATCTTGCACGGCCAAACCCCCTATGACTGGCGCGACGCTGTCTTCTCGGAAGTCGACTATGCCTTCTTTGCTGCCCGTAAAACACTCGGCACGGACCCATCCAGATTCTGCGTCAATATGATCCGCAAAAGTTAACAGAAATACGTCCATTTCCCCGCCTGGCCTCTGCAGCTTTTCGACCTTCGATCTGACCCAAAGGAGTCTCACGAGCTTGGCCGATCTCCCGACCATAACGACGCCCGCTGCGAAAGGTGCGACCACCTCACGATCCGGCTTTTACGGCGCAAAAATCGCACCACGATCACCAAAGAACAGCCTTTGAAAGCCCGTGATGGAAAGGAGGTGATCTGCCTTATGATCGGTAAATGGGCCCCGACACGCAACTAGACCGAACCGCGGCGCGCGCCTAAGATGCCTCTATGCTCAATAAAGTCGTCTCCCCTTCCGAAGCCGCCGCCCTGATCAAAGACGGGGATGTCATCACAACCTCTGGCTTCGTTGGAATAGGTGTTCCCGACGAACTTCTCCGCGCCATTGAGGACCGCTTTGTTGAAACCCAAAGCCCGCGCGATCTGACGCTGTTCTTCGCTGCGGGGCAGGGCGACGGCAAAGACCGCGGTCTCAATCGCCTCGGTCACGAGGGCCTTTTGAAACGAGTCATCGGCGGCCACTGGGGGTTGATCCCCAAAGTCGCGGCACTCGCCGTTGATGGCAAAATCGAGGGCTGGAACCTGCCACAAGGCTGCATAAGCCAGCTTTACCGTGACATTGCGGCCGGCAGGCCGGGAATGCTCTCAAAGGTTGGGCTTGAGACCTTTGTCGACCCAAGAAACGGGGGCGGTGCCATAAATGATATATCAACAGAACCTCAACTGAAATTAATTGAGATTGACGGCGAAGAGGTTCTTTTTTACCCGGCCCAACGCCTGACGGTCGCGCTTCTGCGCGGCACGACAGCCGACCAGGCTGGCAATATCACGATGGAGCGCGAAGCGCTTATAATCGACAATCTTGCCCAGGCGATGGCCGTGAAAAACGCAGGCGGCGTCGTCATCGTGCAAGTCGAACGGATCGCACGCAATAAATCCCTTCTTGCCCGCGATGTGCAAATCCCAGGGATTCTCGTGGATGCCGTCGTGGTCTCAAAGCCCGAAAATCACCTTCAAACCTACGCCACGCCCTTCAACCAAGCCTTCACTAACCGCATCCGTCCGCCCGAAGGCGAAATCCCCCCGATGCCGCTCGATGCTCGCAAGGTCATCGCCCGTCGTTGCGCCTTTGAATTACCGGTCAACGGCGTCGTCAACCTTGGCATCGGTATGCCCGAGGGGGTTGCCTCGGTCGCCGCCGACGAGGGCCTTCTGGAACATCTGACCCTGACCGCGGAGCCGGGCGTCATCGGCGGGCAGCCCGCATCCGGCCTCGATTTTGGTGCGGCGGTGAACACCGATGCGGTCATCCCGCAAAACAACCAGTTCGATTTCTATGATGGCGGGGGTCTCGATATGGCCTGCCTTGGCCTCGCCCAAGCCGACCAGTACGGCAACGTTAACGTCTCGCGCTTCGGCCCGCGTCTTGCAGGGGCAGGGGGCTTCATTAATATTTCTCAGAATGCCCGCGCCCTCGTCTTTGCGGGCACCTTCACCGCATCGGGTTTGAAAATCGCGGTCGAGAACGGCGGATTAACAATCCTGAACGAAGGGGCGCACCGAAAATTCTTACCTGATGTCGAGCAGGTCACCTTTTCGGGAACGCGTGCCGCACGCCTTGGCCAGCCCGTGATCTACGTGACGGAACGCTGTGTGTTCGAACTAACCCCCAATGGTTTGAAGCTCACCGAGATTGCCCCGGGCATTGATCTGGATCGCGACATACTCGCATTGATGGAGACGCCCCCGATTATCGAAGACCTGGCGCTTATGGACGCGCGTATTTTCCAGTTAGCCGAGATGGATCTCCGCGTCGATCTCCTCCATCTTGATCTACCGATGCGCGTGGCCCTGGACACCACGCAAAATCGGCTGTTCTTAAACTTTGAGAAGATGCGCATCAAAAGCGAAGCCGACGTCAAACTAGTCTGTGAGGCGGTTGAAGGCGTTTGCGCACGACATCCGCAACGCGTTGATGTCATTGTGAATTACGATGACTGCCGCATCGGGGACGATGTGGTGAACGCATGGGCGCGTATGGTCACAACCTTGGAGAAAAAGTACTATAATAAGATAACTCGTTACGCAGGGTCTGCCTTTATGCGCCTGAAGCTTTCCGAGGCTTTTCCAGCGCACCGCCTCCACATCTTTGAGACGAGATCACAAGCCAGCCGCTATCTTGAAGGCGATTAACGAAGATTAATTCGCACAACGGGCAAAGCCCCAATCGGTTTAGTGATTTCCGCCGCGTTCGAACCGCCCCGCATCCTCGGCGGCTTTGCGAATGGCGCGGCTTTTATTAACCGTTTCCTCGTATTCGGCTTCCGGATCGCTGTCCCAAACAACACCGCCACCGGCCTGCACGTACAAGGTCTCGTCCTTCAAAACGGCCGTGCGCAAAGCGATACACATGTCCATGTCGCCGCCCGCCGAGAAATATCCGACGCCGCCGCCATAAACACCGCGTTTTTCGGGTTCCAACTCGTCGATAATTTCCATCGCACGCACCTTCGGGGCGCCTGAAACCGTCCCCGCCGGCAAACCTGCAAGCAATGCCGACAAAGCGTCTTCGTCCTCGCGCAATTCTCCTACCACGTTCGACACAATGTGCATGACATGGGAATAGTGCTCAACGATGAACTCTTCTGTGGGCCGCACTGTACCGATCTTTGCCACCCGACCCACATCGTTGCGGCCTAAATCCAACAGCATCAGATGCTCGGCCAATTCTTTCTCGTCGCCCATCAGATCGGCCTCATAGGCGCGATCCTCCTCCGGCGTAACACCCCGTGGCCGCGTACCAGCGATTGGACGCACCGTGACTTCGCCGTCAAACACCCGCACCAAAATTTCCGGAGACGCCCCGATCACCTGAAAGCCGCCAAAGTCGAAATGGAACATGAACGGCGAGGGGTTCGTGCGTCGCAATGACCGATAGAGCGAAAAAGGTGCTAGGGGAAAAGGTTGTGACCAGCGTTGCGATGGCACGACCTGAAAAATGTCGCCTGCCTGAATATACTCGCGCGCCTTCTCGACGGCCGCTAAATAATCCGCCTTCGCGAAATTTGAGACCGGGTCAGGCGCTGCAAATTCTTCGCCAAGATCGCGGTCCGCGCTTGGCACCGCGCGCTCCATATCGCGCACCGCGTCCATCACCCGTTCCGCGGCTTGCGCATATGCAGCCCGTGCGTTTTGCCCCGATGATATCCAAGCAGGTGCACATACAATCACTTCGCCCTTTACGCCATCCAGCACAGCAACCACGGAAGGTCGCAACATGATCGCGTCGGGCACACCTAAAACATCCGGGTTAACATTGGGTAAATGCTCGACCAGACGGATCATATCATAGCCGAGATAGCCAAAAATCCCCGCCGATGCGCCGGGCAGTCCAGCAGGCAATTCAATCCGGCTTTCTGCAATCAGGGATCGCAACGATGCAAGCGGATCAGCCGATTCATCAACAAATGCGCTACGATCAAACCGCGCGTTGCGATTAATCCGCGCGGTTGCCCCATGGCACTCCCAGATTAAATCCGGCTTCATGCCAATGATCGAATAGCGCCCCCGCACCTCACCGCCTGTGACCGATTCAAGTACGAACGCATCCGCCTTCGCACCCGTCAACTTCAGCATCAATGACACCGGAGTATCCAAATCCGCCGCCAGCCGCGTGTAGACCAATTGGTTCTCGCCCACATCATAGCTGCGAGCGAAATCGTCATAAGAAGGGGACAGGCCCATCAGTACGATTGCGAGGTAACGGCCGTGATTGCGGCCTGATTGATATAGACCTCTGTCTCGCTCAGCACCGATTGGGTAAAGGCGGTTAAAAGGCTTTGGGACAACTCGCGCGCGGTCTCCTGACCGAACTGCGTCACTACCAATTGCGCTTCCGGCGAGCTTGGATCGGGCACTGCAATGCGATCAAGCCGCACCAGCCATGCTTCACCGGCCTCCGAAAGAACACGCACTTCGCCTTCGTCCATATCAAACACCTGATCGGTAAAATCTGGAGGTGTTCCATCCACAAACCCTGACCGTTCCAAGGCACGATCTGTCTCAAGCGCAAGCCCCAAACCAGCCATCTCGGCCCCACCGTTCAACCGGACGGCATAGGCTTCGGCCTGCGCCGTCAAAGCGGCCTCGGCCTCGGCTGCGTCCCAGGCATCGACCACAGCGCCGCGCACCGTTTCGAAGTCGCGCAATTCTGGCGCCCGGATGTCTTCCAGCGTCAGAACGAAAATGCCGCCATCTTCCAATTCGTTCACTTCGGCAAAAGCGCCAACCTGTGCAGTCGCAGCCGCCAGCCGGAACGCGTCATAGGCCGCAATCCCGTCGGCGACATCGTCGCGCCAGTCAATCGAGCCGACCTGCATGTCTGTGCGTTCGGCCAACTGATCAACACTCGCGCCACCGGCAATCAGGTCCTCGACCTGCGCTTGTCCTTCAAGAATGATCCGCCGCGCACGGTCCGCCGCTGCCTCGTCCGCCAATTCGGCGCGCGCCTCGTCAAACGTGGTTTCCTGCGCTGTCAGAATTGCATTCATCCGGAACAATGCCGGCCCAAGTGATGACGGCAAAGGCCCAACCACGTCTGGTCCATCAAGGGCGAACAACGCTTCGCCGGCCGCTTCAAGCTCGCCCGCCTCAACCTCGCCAAGGTCCACGTCATCAAGCGACAATCCGCGCTCGTCGACCAGGGCATCAAACGTGACCTCTCCATCGTCAAGGCGGGCTTTCGCATCATCGGCTTCGGTTTGCGACGCAAAGACTAACCGCTCAACCAAGCGTCGCTCGGGCTGAACGTATTCGCTGATTCGGCCGTCATAAATTGTGCGCAACTGGGCGTCGTCTACCTCGATATCGTCCACGATCATATCAGGTGTCAGCCAGGCATAGCTGATCACCCGCGTTTCGCCTTGGGTGAAGCGCTCTGGATTTTCTTGATGAAACGCACGCAAATCGGCGTCCGATGGTTCGGCAAGCGGCGCGTCAAGATCGTCTTGGGTCAGCCGCGCCCATGTTATGTCGCGCTCTTCACGGGCATAGTTGAACAACGTTTGCGTAAAGACGTCCGGCGTGCGAACACCGGATTGAACCGCCGCGCGTAATAGACCACTTGCGATCCCGGTGCGAATTTCGTTTTCGTACTCGCGCACGGTCGCTCCGTTCTGGCGCAGCGCGAGCTCGTAGGTCTGGCGGTCAAATGCGCCTGACAATCCTTGAAAAGCTGGGCTCGCAGCCACCTCGCGTCCGACGTTCTCGTCGCCGATGGACACACCTGCTTCAGCCGTCGCGTTCTGCAAAGCGGCATCGCTGACGACCTGACTAAGGGCCGCGCGATCAAAGCCAAACTCGCGGGCTTGCTGCACGGTCAAAGCCTGACCCGTTACCTGTTGGTAACTACGCATTTGCGCCTGAAGGGTCCGCGCATATGTGTCTACATCCACTTCCGTGTCGCCCACCGTCGCGACGCTGCGAAGCGAGCCGCCAAAGTTCGTCGCGCCAAACCCAGCAAGGCCGGCAACAAGCATCACCATGATGATCCAGACGAAGACGTTTGAGGCTTTTTTCTTAGCCATATGCACGTGTCCTTTTGCAGCGGTCGCGACTACCTACGCGAGCGCTAGAGGCCGTGCAAGACCTGCCCGCTAAAGTGTAAGTGATCCAAGCCGTCGCGCCAGTTCGCCGATCTCGGCCGTGTCGATGTTGGCAAACGCAATCCGCAAAGATTGCAGACCAAGCGCATCCCCCTGCGGCGTAAACATCGTCCCCGGAAGCGCCAGCACAGACGCCTCTGAAACAAGGTGTTTCGCAAGCGCATCAGACGCCATTGGGTAGGGGTGTTTCAGATAAGCAAAATACGCCCCGGCCCCAAGCACTTCCCATCCCGACAGCGTCGACATCTCGCGTTCAACCGCCGCGCGCCGTGCAAGGATTTCCGCGCGTTCCCCGCCCAACCATTGCTTCAGATTCTGCATGCCCCAAAGGGCGGCCATCTGCCCAAGCTGGTTGGCGCAGATCGCAACTGTGTCCAGAAACTTCTCAACTTCCGCCAAACGGGCAGGGGACGTCACCATCGCGCCCACGCGGTGCCCTGTCAGCCGATAGGCCTTCGAGAACGAATAAAGCTGGATCAGCGTGTCGCGCCAATCGCGACAGGTGAAAAGATCATGCGGCGCGCCTTTGCGGGAATGAAAATCGCGGTACGTCTCGTCCACAATCAAAGCAATCCCGCGCGCACGACACAGCTCGAAAAACACGCGCACCAGGCTGGCTGGGTATTCCGCGCCCGTCGGATTGTTCGGTGTCACCAAAACAATCGCTCGCGTTTTGTCCGTGATAAGACCGGCGGCGACCTCGGGGTCGGGCAACATGCCTGCGCCGCAGGGCATCGGCACAGATTGAATGCCCGCCATATCAAGCCACATTTTGTGATTGAAGTACCAGGGTTTTGGAAGAAGAACTTCATCTCCTGTTCCGGCCAGAGTCGAGATCGCAGCTGCAAAAGCCTGATTGCACCCTGACGTGATCGCAACGTCCACGGCATCCACCGATCCGCCGTAGGCATCGGACCAATCCGCCGCCACTTGTTCGCGCAGATCGCCCAGCCCCAAAACCGGCCCGTACAAATGCGCCTGAGGCACATCGACCGCAAATCGCGCAATCGCTTCACGCAAGGCTTGGGGTGGGGGGGCAACCGGAGCAGCCTGCGAGACATTCAGCAAAGGACGGTCAGCCGGGAACGAAATCCCTGAGATCCACCGCCGCGCCTCCATCACAGGAGGTGCCTCGGTTGCCGCCATCGCCGGATGAATACGCATCAGGCCTTGCCGCGGTAGGGCTCAACATATTGCAAAGCCATATCCCACGGAAAGAAAATCCACGTGTCCTGGCTGACACCGGTGATGAAAGTATCCACCATCGGTTCACCCTGCGGCTTTGCGTAAACAGTCGCAAAATGCGCATTCGGATAAAGCTCGCGCACCAACTCTAAGGTCCGCCCGCTATCAACCAAATCATCTACGACCAGAATGCCGGTGCCATCGCCCATCATCTCGGCGTTCGGCGCTTTCAGGACCTTTGCTTCCGATTGCGCCTGATGATCATAGGACTTCACTGAAATCGTATCGACCGTTCTCACGTCCAATTCACGCGCTACGATCATCGCCGGGGCCATTCCGCCCCGTGTGATAGCGACAATTGCTTTCCACGCGCCGTTATCAGGCCCGTGTCCGTCCAACCGCCACGCCAATGCGCGAGAATCGCGGTGGATTTGATCCCAAGAGACGTGAAACCCCTTCTCGTGTGGCAGCTGCTCGGTCATTCTTTGCGCTCCAATGTCATATCTGGAGCCTCAGGGTTCTTCATGCCCACCACATGGTAGCCAGAATCAACGTGATGGATCTCGCCTGTCACCCCACGCCCGAGATCGCTTAGCAAATACAACGCCGAGCCTCCCACATCCTCAATTGAAACATTGCGCCGCATCGGTGAATTCAGCTCGTTCCACTTCAAAATGTAGCGGAAATCACCAATCCCGGACGCCGCAAGCGTTTTGATCGTCCCGGCAGAGATTGCATTACAACGAATGCCATCCTTGCCAAGGTCCTCGGCAATATAACGCACGCTGGCTTCCAGCGCGGCTTTTGCCACACCCATCACATTGTAATGCGGCATGACTTTTTCGGCGCCATAATACGTCATGGTCAACAAAGAGCCGCCATCCGGCATCATTGTACACGCGCGCCGACAAACTGCAGTAAACGAGAACACCGAGATATCCATCGTCATTTTGAAGTTGTCGCGGCTGGTGTCGACATAGCGACCCCGAAGCTCGTTTTTATCAGAAAAACCAATGGCATGGACGACGAAGTCTAACTTTCCCCATCGCTCTTTCAGGTCGTCGAACAACGTATCGATACTGCCACCGTCGCCCACGTCGCAGGGCAGCACAAAGTCTGATCCCAGCGAGGCCGCCAGCGGAATAACCCGCTTTTTCAATGCATCGCCCTGATAGGAAAAAGCAAGCTCTGCGCCCTGTTCAGCCAGAGCCTTCGCAATTCCCCAAGCGATGGATTTATCGTTTGCCAGCCCCATGATGAGGCCGCGTTTACCCGTCATTAACCCTGCGGTCATGGCCTTGTCCCTCAGCCCGTTTACGCTGCGTCGGGTCTATGTCATGAATACCGCCGCATCAAGAGGAGCGCGCGCGATGAGTGAAAGAACCGATATTTTTGAAGGTAGCGACCCTTTCGTCATCATCCGCCGCTGGCAGGAAGAGGCCTGGAAAACCGAACTCAACGACGCCAATGCCATTGCTCTGTCCACCGTCGACCGTGACGGTTTGCCCAACGTGCGGATGGTTCTCTTGAAAGACATCGAAGACGACGCCTTCGTGTTTTATACGAACTACGAAAGCGCGAAAGGCCGAGAGCTGACAGCAACGCCAATGGCCGCCTTTGTGCTTCATTGGAAATCCCTGCGTCGTCAAGTTCGTGTCAGGGGCCACGTCACCCGCGAGGAGGGGGCTCAGGCCGACGCTTATTACAACTCCCGCGCGCTCGAAAGCCGGATCGGGGCTTGGGCGTCCGAGCAATCCCGCCCGCTTAAAAGCCGCGCCACACTAATGGGTGAAGTGGCAAGACAGGGCGCTAAACAAGGCCTTTCGCCGAAAAGGCCGCCGCATTGGGGCGGATTTCGCATCAAACCCGTTGAAATCGAGCTTTGGGCCGACGGCGCCTTCCGGTTGCATGACCGCTTTCGCTATACTCAGGGCGAGGGCATGCGTGGTTGGCAAGCAACGCGGCTGGCACCTTGACGGCATTCGACCAATATCATTCGAAAAAGCGATCTTTATCCTTGCATTAGTGCACGGCCATGGCCCAAACTGATCGCTAATAAGGGCCAAAGGCTCGAGGGATGATGCTAAACATGTCGGAAGCCGAAGAAGAAGGGACGCATGTCTCTGGCACAGTTAAGTGGTTTGACCCGTCTAAGGGTTTCGGTTTTGTCGTGGCCAACGAAGGCGGCCCCGACATTCTGCTCCACGCAAACGTGCTTAGAAATTTCGGACAATCGTCGGTTGCGGATGCGGCCGGGATTGAGGTGATCGTACAGGAAACTGAACGTGGAGTTCAGGCTGTGGAGGTGATCTCGATTTCGCCACCGGTCGGAGAAGAACCCGAAGACGACGACATGAGCAGCGAGATCGCGGAAGCGGTCGATCTGTCGCTGCCGCTTGAACCTGCACGGGTCAAATGGTTCGACAAGGCCAAGGGTTTTGGGTTTGCCAATGTGTTTGGCCGTAACGAAGATGTGTTCCTTCACGTCGAAGTTCTGCGTCGCTCAGGTCTGGCCGATCTTCAACCGGGCGAAGCGGTGTCGCTTCGTGTCGTCGATGGAAAACGCGGACGTATGGCGATGCAGGTCACCAGTTGGGAATCTGCGCTGAAGCCCGACGAGTGACCCGGACATTTCTGTTAAGCATTGTAACCTGCCTGTCCACCGCCGCAGCGCTCCATGCCTCTTGCGTCGATACTCAGGTCGATCTGCGGGGGGACTGGGGGCAGGCGCGCTTTAGCGTCGAAGTCGCTGATGATCCTGCCGAACGCTCACAAGGTCTGATGGATCGCGAAAGAATGGCCCGCAGCGCCGGCATGCTTTTTGTCTATGACAGCCCGCAACGCGTCGCCTTTTGGATGCGCAACACGCTTATCCCGCTTGATATGATTTTCATCGACGCGACAGGCACCGTCGCACGCATCCACGAAAACGCCGTTCCTCTCGACGAGACTGCGATCCATGGCGGCGATGCGATCCAATACGTGCTCGAGATCAACGCGGGCCTCTCATCGCGCCTTGGCATCGACGCAGGCACCGTCCTGCGCCATCCTGCATTCGGTGAAAATGCAGTTTGGGGCTGCAAAGTCGAAAATTAACGCGATTGCAGGATTGCGCCGGTCGAAGAACGCGGCTAATCAGCAAGCCGTCGGGGCGTAGCGCAGCCTGGTAGCGCATCTGTTTTGGGAACAGAGGGTCGGGAGTTCGAATCTCTCCGCCCCGACCACCACCATCAAATCGTGAAATTCACCCACTACATGTGGGGGAGTCTCAGTTTGCAGCACCAGGTCCGCTGTTGACCGCGACCTTCGCGCCACATTTGCATTAACCGTT
>NZ_CALJXO010000165.1:0-14118 GCF_937988555.1 uncultured Boseongicola sp.
CGACGAGCCCATCGGCCGTCTGAGCCGAATGGACGCCATGCAGCGTCAGGCCATGGCGCAAGCCACCGCACGTCGACGCGCCGGGCGACGGCACCGAATTATCGCTGCTTTGAAACGCTTGGAAGAGGGAGAGTTTGGCCACTGCCAGGATTGCGGAGACGACATTGCAGCCGGTCGGATTGTGTTGGACCCGACCGTCAATCTGTGTCTGTCCTGCGCAAATGGCTGACGCGGACGATGCCCGCGGCGGCGTCCGCGTCAGCAAAACGCACGGCAAGGCGAAACATGCCCGTGCCGTCAAAAATCGCCGCCGGTTGCGGTCAAAAGAAGGTCCGCCGCATAGTCCGGAAGCAGGGTTCCCGTAATCCCACGCGCCCAGGCGCCCGCTCGGACGCCGATCCCGCTGACATATCTGTTTGCCCTGCCCACCACGCCATTCTCAAAGCCGCTAGCTCCACCGATGTCCGAAATTTCTCCCCCTAGGCCGTACACCGTCATCGTTCTTGGTCGTCAGCGCCAACCACGCGTTAGCCGTCTGATCTGCCGTCACATAAAGCCACGAGAGCCGCGTCACGGGCGGCTCTCTCAGTATCGTCCACCGACCCGCACCCGAACCTGATAGGCCTCGGTCACCTCGCCCAATGGTGTATCGCTCAAATCCCAAGGATCGCCGTCAACGCGCGATTTCCGTTCCATGACACCGCAACATCGCCCGCCCCGGTGCGCGCCCACGACAAATGAGCCGGCTGATAGGGCCTCAGCCCGACACCCTTGGCCGCATGCTCAAGCGTTCGACACGCGGGGTGATCCACGGCCTTTGACACTGATCCAACCCGATAGACGCACGCAAAATCGCGCTGCACCGGCGAGATCGGCAGCTGCACGGCGCTTGTGTCCAGCACGACAAGCACCGATCCGACTGGCCAGACATCAGGAATGGCACCGTCCGTGCCGCGCTGACCGCGAAGAGAAACGGTCCTACAACCAATGCCCGCGCGCATAGTTCTCACCATCACTCCAAAGCGCCGAAGTCCCCGGAAAATGCGGAAAGAGCCGCATGTCACATGCCCAGACAAACATCCGATCGGGATTGACCATCTTGCCCGCATAAAGCGTGGCTTCCGGGTTGTCGTCCGGTTCTCTCCAGAACTCCGCCATGGCCCGCAGATATTGCATCTGAATAACCTAATCGCGCCCGCCGTTTGAATACTTTGGCAACGCGCCATCTGACGGCTTCCGATCAAGAAGTTTGTTGGGCTGATCGGTCGCTCTATCAATAGCCCAACAGCCGATTTCATCGATCCATGCCGCATCAAACTGCGGTCCTCGAAGGCCCTCGAAATCATGCGTAGAAAAAACCTGCGCGACCGCTTCGTTTGGCCAAACCAACCGACGCCTCGCAGCCTCCCCCAGACCGGCTTTCGATACTCAGGCGAACAAATAAGAATATCGTTTTCCCGAAGCACAATCACATCGCGCGCCTGATTCAAGGTCTCCCCAACTAAGGCCACGCGCTTCGAGCGCCAAGGCTGCAAAGGCTCCGAGCCTTCAACCTCGGCGCGGACCCCCAAGAATCAACCAAGTGCGCCAGTCACCCCCGAGCGGCAACTGATGCGGCAAGGCCCTCGCGACATCGCCAAGCAGGTTTACTCAGAAACGTCTTCTGGGCCTCAGGCGTCGCGATTGCGATCAAGCCTGCGCCCAAGGTCGTTGCGGATCGCGTCGAAATTATGGGGCTTTTTTGAAAAGACCCTGCCAGAAATCTGGAAACGTTTGTCATTCGTCAGAATCTCTTGGGATCACTGTCGCGCGGGTTTTTGCAAATATCACTCTGGCGCTTGGAGTATCGGTCTCGTCCAGCGGCTCTGCTGCGCGCATCTGTCCCGTTGCCGTAACGAACGCCACAAGCAAATCGCGCAGGATCCGCTCACTCTGCTAGAGAAGCCGACGCGATGCATCGGCTCCGGTCTGCCGGTGGGGTCATCGGTCATGACGGGGTCCTGTCTATTTGGGAAATGCGGCAGGCAGTTCTGGTTAAAACGCACAACGGGATATCCGCGAGCCGCGCTCTGCCACCTATCCTATCTTGCTTCTAGGTATACCCAAGATCGCGCAAAGCGTTAACTCTAAGTTATTGATGTAATTACATAATTCCGAGACGTGCAATTATCAAAAGGGTATTTTTGGTGCCCGGACGGATAAACTCCCAAGTAGTCAACGCGCTACTGGTTCACCCGCTCCGCTTCGATCTTGCGCCACTGCGCAACATTGGCGTTATGCTCGGCCAGCGTCACAGCAAACGCATGCCCGCCCGTCCCATCTGCTACAAAGAAAATGTAGTCCGTATCATCGGGATCAAGCGCCGCCTGAATGCTCGCAAGCCCCGGATTCGCAATCGGAGTCGGCGGCAACCCAGAAATCACATATGTATTCCACGGAGTTTCACGCCGCAGCTCGCTCTGCCGGATACCGCGCCCCAAAACTCCCTCACCTCGCGTGATCCCGTAAATCACCGTCGGGTCCGTCTGCAGCCGAATGCCCTGTCGCAACCGATTGGCAAACACGCTTGCCACAACGCCACGCTCGTCCGGCACGGATGTCTCTTTCTCAATGATCGAGGCCAGGATCAACGCCTCCTCAGGCGTGTCCACCGGCGCATCCTCAGCTCGGTTCTCCCAGGCTTCCGTCAACCGTATCGACTGAATAGCGACCATCGAATTCAGGAACTCCGCCCGATCCTGCCCCAGGCGCACCTCGTAACCATCCGGCGCCAACGTCCCCTCAGCCGGAACATCTGCAACCTCGCCCTCGAACAAATCAAACGCCCGGATCGCATCCACGACCTGCCAGCTGGTCACGCCTTCCGCGATCACCACGCGATACCGTGTTGCCACATCGTCCAATGCGCTCACATAAGACATGGGTCGCTCATCCGCCGCCGGATCAAACTCCGCCGTTATCTCAAACTCCTGCGTGGACGCATCCAACTCGCGCACCCGCACAGTCTTTGAATTCACCGAAATCCGGTAAATCACTTCCGTGCCACAGGTCGACACCCCATCGCCGGTGATCTCGTCCACAATCTGCGCCATCGACGCGCCCTCTTGAATAAGGAAAGACCCCGCCTTCAGATCATTGGCCTTCTCGGAATAGTCAGCCCCCAGCCGGTAAATCGTCGCGTTTGCAATCGCACCCTTCTCAGACAGACTCGACGCCACACGCCGCATATTGCTGCCCGGAGTAACTTGAAAACAAATCGCGTCGTTCAAAGGCCCAACGGCCTCATATTGCCGCTGCGCCCATGTAAGCCCGCCAAACGCCACGACAAGCGCAACAATCATCAATGTCAGAACATTGGACGCGAGATTGCGCCACATCAGACGTCAACCCGGCCCATAACCAGCGAAGCATTCGTGCCGCCAAACCCAAACGAGTTCGACAAAGCCACGTTGATCTTCCGCTCGCGTTTCGCATTCGGCGCCAAATCCAGCTTCGGCTCGACCGCCGGGTCATCCAGATTGATCGTCGGCGGCGCCACCTGATCGCGCATAGCAAGCACGCAGAAGATAGCCTCTACCGACCCCGCAGCCCCCAAAAGGTGACCAATCGACGATTTAGTCGACGACATCGTGGCCGCAGCCGCCGCATCGCCCATCACACGCTCAACCGCGCCAAGCTCAATAGTATCCGCCATCGTCGACGTGCCGTGAGCATTGATGTAATCAATATCCGCCCCCGAAAGCTTGGCCGAGCGCAAAGCCGCGCGCATAGCACGCTCCCCGCCCTCGCCAGTCTCGGAAGGTGCGGTGATGTGATACGCATCGCCCGACAAACCATAGCCCAAAATCTCGGCGTAAATCTTCGCCCCGCGTGCCTTCGCGTGCTCGTATTCTTCCAACACAACAATGCCCGCACCTTCGCCCATGACAAAACCGTCCCGATCCACATCATAGGGCCGCGACGCTTTGGTCGGATCATCGCCGCGCTTTGTCGAAAGCGCCTTACAAGCGTTAAACCCGGCGATGCCTATCTCGCAAATCGGGCTTTCGGCCCCACCGGCCACCATCACATCCGCGTCGTCCAGCATGATAAGACGTGCCGCATCGCCGATGGCGTGTGCCCCTGTAGAACAGGCCGTCACTACCGCATGGTTCGGCCCCTTAAAGCCAAACCGGATCGACACCTGCCCCGACACAAGATTTATTAGTGAACCCGGAATAAAGAACGGCGAGACCCGACGGGGGCCGCGTTCTTTCAGCAAGATCGCGGTCTCGGCAATCGACTGCAAACCACCGATGCCAGACCCAATCATGACACCGGTGCGCTCAAGGCTTTCGGTGTCCGTTGGCGCCCAACCAGAATCCGTCACAGCCTGAACCGCAGCGGCCATCCCGTAAATGATGAAATCGTCGACCTTACGCTGGTCTTTCGGCTCCATCCAGTCATCAGGATTGAACGTCCCGTCCGACCCATCGCCGCGCGGGATTTCGCACGCATAGGTTGTGCCCAGGTGGCTCGCATCAAAACGCGAAATCGGTCCCGCGCCAGACTGACCGTCAAGAATACGGCTCCACGTTTCCTCAACACCACATGCAAGTGGCGTTACCATTCCTAGTCCTGTGACGACGACCCGACGCATGCGTGTTCTCCGGTTCTCAATGCCATTGCAAAACTCATACACGGCGCGCGAAAGGCGCGCAATCAAGCCGCGCATCTACCCGCCAATATCAAAGACAAAGCCCGCGTTAAGACGAAAAAACCCACCGCCCTAAACGGCAGGCCGTTGACCCCGCACCCTAAGATTGCCCCCATGCCATCGTTCCATCTAAAGCGTCTTCCCGCCACACTTCTGGTCAGCTATCTCGCAGGGGGCTCTGCGCTCGCTTGCGAGGCGGCGCGCGAACTTTCGGGATTTGGCAAGCTTTACGATCAGCTCCTGAAAACCCAAAGCCAAAGTTATTGGCAAACCAATGGCACCGCGCTTTCCGCAAATTTACACTCCACCGACGCAATTGCACTTGGCCGGGGCTTTGGGACCGAAGGCGCCTTGGCCGACATCACCCGCGTCTCTTGCCTGCTCTGCGAAGCCTTAGCCGTGTTAAATGCCGCATGGATCAACCGCGACAGCATACGTCCCGAACCGCTGAAAACCTGAACTACGTGGACCGACTTGTGGCCTCAACCGGCTGCGATATCGAGCCGATCAATGTGACGCAATCTGGCGATGATGCTGCCGAAACGTCGGCCAGTGACCGCGACGCGGTTGCGACAAAAGACAATCCGTCCAAGACTCGATTGGCACGCCCTGCGCTGGCATTGGCCATTTTTTTGCCGATCTTTGCAGGTGTCGGCACGGCCGGAGCCACCCAGTTTCTGCGTGGCCGCGCGCCTACGATCGGGCGCGCCAAACGCATGTTCAGACGCCCTGTGATCATTCCGGTCCTTGTATCTAAACAAAACAACGCGCCCGAAATGGCTGGTGCGGTGGATATCTCACGAGGCGGCGTGAAGCTCTTATGGAAACGTGAGGCTCTATTGGAGGAACGCCCCGTCTGTAGGCGCAGCTCTCGCCATTGGTTTTGGCGAGATTAATTGTGCAGCTCGGATAATCTGGTCGAATACCTATTTTGCAGGTGCCAAATTCGATAGCCTGCTGTCCCCGGAAGACCTGAACTCCGCCCTCAACCGAAACAACAACCTTCGAGACTGGCAAACGAAAAACGGCGCCCCGAAGGACGCCGCTCATAATCTTCAGAAAGCTGCGGTTTAAGCGGCTTCTTTTATGAATTTCACTGCATCGCCAAAGCTCTGAATGGTTTCTGCGGCGTCATCAGGAATTTCGATCCCGAATTCTTCTTCGAACGCCATAACCAGCTCAACGGTATCAAGGCTGTCAGCGCCCAGATCATCGATGAACGATGCGTTCTCAACGACTTTAGCTTCTTCAACGCCTAGATGCTCGACGACGATCTTGCGCGTGCGATCTTCAATGTCGCTCATGTCAGTTCCTCACATTCTTTCGGGGTCTCGGCCCGACTATTGATAATTTCGCCGTTTGAAAGGCGAGTGAGCCGGACATTCTAAGCCCCGACCAAGATGAGCGTCCGCTATATCAAATCCCCGTGAAAGGCAAATAATATAATGTGGCGCCACAGCCAGCTATAACATGGCCATTCCGCCATTCACATGCAACGTCGCACCAGTAATATATCCCGCTTCCGCGCTCGCCAAATACACCACAGCCGACGCAATCTCATCCGCCTCGCCCATCCGACCCATCGGGACTTGCGTCAAAATAGCTCCCTTCTGATCGTCGCTCAGCCTGTCGGTCATAGCAGTCGTAATGAACCCCGGAGCCACGCAATTCACGGTAATGCCACGGCTCGCCACTTCATAGGCCAATGACTTCGACATGCCGACCAATCCCGCCTTTGAGGCCGCATAATTCGCCTGCCCCGGATTTCCCGTCGCGCCAACCACAGAGGTGATATTTACAATCCGCCCCCAGCGCGCCTTCATCATGCCCCGCACGACCCCCTTCGCCAGAACCATCGCCGACGTCAGGTTCACCTGCAAAACGCTGGACCATTCCTCATCCGACATGCGCATGAACAAATTGTCCCGCGTGATGCCTGCATTGTTCACCAGAATATCGACCGAGCCCATGGCCTCTACAGCCGCCTTCGGCAATGCCGCCACCGCCTCCGGATCGCTCAGATTGCACGGCAAAAGATGCGCGCGCGCGCCCAATTCCGCTGCCAAAGCCTCCAACGACTCGACCCGCGTACCCGACAGCCCCACAACAGCGCCACGCGCATGCAGTCCCCGCGCAATTGCCGCGCCGATACCGCCAGAGGCGCCGGTGACCAAAGCCGCCCGTCCGCTCAAATCAAACATGTTCCTGCCCTTCTTCTTGTTCTTCGTTCATATTTTTTCTGAGGGAAGACGGCGCTTCCCAGAAATCGCCCGTCTAGCCCTTCAAAGCCTCAACCGCCGCCACGACATCGCCGGATGTCCCAACAGTCCGCGTCTTCGCTTCAATGGCAATCCGACGGATCATGCCCGACAAAGCTTTGCCCGCACCGATTTCCCAAAACGCCGTCACACCACCCTCACCGGCCATCCACTCCACGCTCTCGCGCCAGCGCACCGCCTGCGTGACCTGCTCCACCAACAGCGACGCAATATCAGTCGCATCGCTGCAAGGGCGCGCCAAAACATTCACGACCACAGGCACCCTCAAATAATTCATATCGACATCGCCCAACGCTGCCGCCATCTCGCGGGCCGCAGGCTCCATTAGTTCGCAATGAAACGGGGCCGACACCGGAAGCATCAACGCCCGCTTAGCGCCGCGCTCCTTGGCCAAAACCGCAGCTCGCTCGACAGCTGCCTTATGTCCCGAAACCACCACTTGAGCCGGATCGTTATCATTCGCCACCGCGCAAACTTCTCCCTCAGCCGCATCGGCCGCAACGCCGCGCACTGCCTCAATATCAAGCCCCAGGATCGCCGCCATCGCCCCGACACCAACGGGAACAGCCGCCTGCATCGCGAGCCCACGCCGCCTAAGCAGTTTTGCCGTATCCGCCACCGAAAACGCCCCGGCAGCACACAACGCAGAATACTCGCCCAACGAATGCCCTGCCACGAACGACACATCCGCTATCGACACGCCTTCGACCTCCAAGGCCCGCAAAGCGGCAATCGAGGTCGCCATCAACGCAGGTTGCGCGTTCTGCGTCAGGGTCAAAGCCTCCTGTTCCCCTTCCCAGATCAGCGTCGACAAATTCTCGCCTAACGCTTCGTCAACTTCATCGAAAACCGCGCGAGCTGCCGGGTAAGCCTCTGCCAGATCGCGCCCCATCCCAATGGTTTGCGCACCCTGTCCCGGAAATACAAATGCCAAGCTCATGAAGGTCCCCTTCCTGTTTTCTTTGGTCTAAGGGCCACAAGGATCACGTGCAAGCCGCGTACATGGCTCATCCCGCGTGAAACCCCGGACAAAATCGTTTCGCAAAACGACAACCCACCCAGGCGTTAACAGGTACATTTAGCATTTTTCCGGGGAAACATGATTTTCAACTCAACAACCAAAGCAACGCGGCGCCGTTCCGCTTTCGCACTCACCGCCTGTGGTGGCAGCAGCGGCGCATAGATAGTCCCAGTTATTGCAAGCAAGGAGATCATTTCCCTGGCCAACTAAGTCGGCAAAACATTTCCGATCCGCTATGCAGCGGCCAACTTCGATACCAGTACGCTTGAACGCAAAACGGGCGCGGTACGTTTCATAAGAAAAACCGAACTCGAGGTCATGATCAATGGCGTAAATGAAATTGTAATAGAAGATGAACCGGGCGATTTCTTCGGTCCAACGCTTTTGCCGACGCCACCATTGTCTCCCCGGCACTCACATTAGTGTCTGCTAATGATTTTATTTCAAAGGACTACGCCGGCTTCCTCGGCTTCGAAACAGCGATTGCAGATATGCCCACAGAAAACCTCTTTTTCTACGGCGCCATAACCTCCGCAAAGTGTTCCTGTCCGACGGCATAATTACCGGAAGCGATACCGGCGACACTTATTTGACCGTTAACTTCGACACCCTCAACGTGACGGGCGAACTTCATTTCTCAGAGGTTGCTCTGTGTTTAATCACCAACGGTCGCATTTCGGACAATGGAATCACCGGCGGCGTGTCGACCTAGAATATCAGCGCAACGCTCAATGAAACCACCGATGATGCTGTTGACGGCGTGTTCCTTGGCACCGATACAAGTCTCTCTTCTGGCTCCAATGAAGGGACAGCCAATATTGATGGAGAGATAATTGACTTCGTTGGTGTCTTTACGGGCATCAAATCTGCGCCACTTAAACGCCCAACGCAACGATCCGATCTGCATGGTAAATGCGCTGCAGACGGGCCAATAACGTTTCGGCGCGTGTTTTAACTTTTAACTTGCGCCGTAACTGCGTGCATTAGAACGCCTATATCGACGCTAAACATCTTACCCTTCTTTACCGCGCGGTCCAAAATACGCAGAATTGGCGGTGGTTTTGCGCGCAGGCACCAACGCGATACCGACGTTGGGTTTTCCACCCCATCCTCATAAAAAAACGGCGTTTATCTTTGAAGGCGTTGCGCGCAACGCCCTCTCGGGCGCGCGCTGCGTTAACCTTTCTCAGGCATTCACATCCACCACGACCCGGCCCTTGACCTGACCTTTCAGAATATCCGCCCCCAGTTTCGGCAAGTCCTCAAGCGTCGCAGGCTGGATCATCGCTTCCAGCTTGTCCATCGGCAGGTCCTTCGCAACCCGCTCCCAGGCCCGCACGCGATTCTCGAAAGGCTGCATCACGCTGTCGATCCCCAAAAGGTTCACACCGCGAAGAAGGAAAGGAATAACCGTCGCAGGTAAACCAGCACCGCCCGAAAGACCCACGGCAGAAACCGAAGCACCATATTTCATCTGTCCCAGAACCCGCGCCAGCATCGCACCACCAACAGCGTCAACGCAACCAGCCCAAACCTCTGCTTCCAAGGGTCTTTTCACAGTCTCGCTCAGCTCTTCACGCGCCACAATGCGGGTTGCGCCAAGGCTTTTCAGATAGTCAGCGGTCTCGGGACGCCCCGTCACGCCCGCAACCTCATAGCCCAGATTGGCCAGGATCGCCGTCGCCACAGACCCCACGCCACCGGACGCGCCGGTCACCAAAACCTCACCGTTGCCCGGCTTCATTCCGTGATCTTCAAGCGCCATCACCGCAAGCATCGCCGTAAACCCGGCAGTGCCAACTGCCATCGAAGCCCGCGTCGTCAAGCCTGTCGGCAAAGGCACAAGCCAGTCCGCTTTCACGCGTGCTTTTTCGGCATATCCGCCCCAATACGCCTCGCCCACGCGCCAGCCCGTCAACACAACTTTGTCGCCCGCTGCATAGCGCGGATCGTCAGACGCCTCGACAGTCCCGGCAAAATCAACGCCCGGCACATGCGGATAATTTCGCACCAGCCCACCGCCGGGCCCAATGCATAAACCGTCCTTATAATTAACGGTCGAGTACTCAACCGCAACGGTCACTTCGCCGTCAGGCAAACGCGCCTCGTCGATCTCTTGGACAGACGCCGAGGTCTTGCCTTCATCATCTTTCTCAACAATCAGCGCTCTCATCGCGGCGTCCTTTTCATATTTTGCAAGCGGTTGATGCCAAACAACGAAAGGCAGTGGCATCCTGCGCAGACTATGCATTCCCTATGCCATATGCGCCATATCTTATGGCGCGGCCAGTTCAGACTTATGTCCACCGCATGCAGCACACGCCAAACCCAATGCCCCCGCAAGTTTTTCTGGACAGTCCTTAGAGCTTACCTTGGCAAAAATCATTAAAAACCATTGCTTTAGGAGAAAGTAGTCAATTTCTTTTGTAACATGCGGAAATCGGCATGATCCAATCGAGACCGCTTAGCGTAAATATTATCAGACACTCAAGTGAAACGGCAGGCTTACACATGATCGACATCGTCAACATCTTGCTCGCGCTCTTCGGTGTTGGTCTAGGGGCAATTGGCTGGCTCATGCCTCGCTACACCATGAAACTTCTCGATATGGCACCCACCAAGTCAACCATGGGTCTGTCCGAAATCCGCGCAGCCTCAGGCGCGCTCTTTATCGGACTTGGCCTTGGCGCAATTGTGTTGAACACGCCGTTCGCCTTCGCAATGGTTGGCTTCGCTTGGGGTGGGGCAGCAATAGGGCGCCTTACATCGCTTATTGTCGACGGAGACGCGGCTCGCCAGAAGACCACATTCTTTGTGATCGAAGCGGCAGTGGCTGCTACGCTTCTTGGGATCAACCTCTGATCTGGTGGCCGTGCCAGAATATCTGGTCTTTGCATTGAAGTCATTTGAACAGGCGTTTGAAACACGCCCTTCCAAAACCTCACCAGACTCCCTATATCAGTAGTGTCCCGGCAACGGGACTATGGACATAAACGCGCTCGTAATAAGCGGTTCGGACCCGGGGGCGGTACCCGGCGTCTCCACCAAACATCCTTCATTTGGGGATCATGGGGACGAAATAGGATCGACGGACGTCTAAAGGGGTTTTGCTTTGTCTCGGTGAGGTACCACCGATATCGGTCCATTAAAGCTAGTTGCAAATGACAACAAAGCTCCAATGGCGATGGCTGCGTAAGCAGCTTGAACTATTGAAAATTAAGTCCTTGGGCTTAGCAGCTTAAGGCGGGGCCTGCCGGAGCCTGGCAACAGAATCCGGCACCTTTCCCCAATTTCCGAAGGCACTTGGCATCAAAAGCCTGTACAAAAAAATATCGCTCCCTTGCCTTCCCCATCCTCTTAAGTTTAGGTTTCTCCATGGGGTTCGCGAACGCCCCGTGAGGCGTAAGCCCAAGCGTCGCATCCACTACTCGTTAGAGAGGATGCACCGTGCCTTCCCCAACCGAATTCACCGTTACGCAACTGAGGCGACCGATCCGAACTCGGGACTGTCCGCTCATTGTAGATATATCCATTGATCACGACCCACACCTGATCCCCGGAGCTTTTCGCCATCCACACACAGATGTGGACGGGCTCAAAGCCCTAATAAATGGCGGGGACCGCATCATCACCTGTCAGCAAGCGATCAAGCTATGCCAGAGACTTGTCGCGTGGGTGCGCGGCGACGGCAGCGTCGCCCCGTACCTTCAGGGAGGAAACTATGCCTGGCGTGACGCGATCGATACAATTCGCATTCCTGCAAGTGCCATTCCCGCTTTCGTCGATAAGGCCACTCTATGGCTGACGCGACATCGCCCAAAGATCGACCGAATAGCCTGCCCTTGGCTCATTCGTCGATTTGTCGATCGCAAAACCCAGTTTCTCTTTGTCTCGGCCGTCGAAGTCATGGGAGGCGCCGAGCGTTATGGACCCACCCCATTTGATATCGAAGGCGTCGCATTCTCGCATCACGGGCAAGGCAGCACATTTGACGCGATGCTCGATAGGTTTCATCTTCATTTATCCGCCCTGGATCGGTTGGCGCGCATCGTACGCGCCACAGATACAAACCGTCACAACGACGCGCCGGAGGCCGCGGGGTTGCTCGCGCTGTCCGCCGGCCTTTCGCGTCAATACAAAGACGATCAACAGCAGAAAGAGGCTGGAATGGCGATCTATGACGCGCTTTGTCGCTGGGCACGTGACGGGCAAAACGAAGGTCATGCCTGGCCCCAGGAACGCCGCTGATGCAGCCAGACTACAGACAGCTGTTTCGCGTCTTCGGTCGAATCGGCATCTATTCTTTCGGAGGTCCCGCAGCGCAGATTGCGTTGATGCATCGCGAGTTGGTGGACGACAACCGCTGGCTCTCCGAAAAGGACTTTCTCGGCGCGCTGTCGTTTTGCATGCTTTTACCGGGACCTGAAGCAATGCAACTTGCAACCTACTCGGGCTGGCGACTGTGCGGTGTTCCAGGCGGATTGATCGCAGGTCTTTTGTTTATCCTTCCGGGCGCTGCAGTCATGTTCGCGCTTGCAACCATCTACGCGATATTCGGCAATGTGCCGTTGGTCGACGCGGCGTTTCTTGGCGTGCAGGCCACTGTCGTGGCCATCGTGCTGGAAGCTCTTTTCAAAGTCTCCAAACGCGCCCTGAAACAAGTTGACCACTGGATAATCGCAGGCCTCGCCTTCGTTGCAATCTTCGCCTTTCAGCTGCCGTTCCCTCTGATCTTGGCAATCGCGGCACTCTGGGGCTTCGTGACCGCGAAGCAGGCACAAGCCGCTGAAAGCCAATCGCATATTCCCTCCAAGACCGCAAAAACCATAGCGATCTGGCTGGCTCTCTGGGCGGTGCCTTTTATAATCCTTTTTGCCTTCGATGCTCAGTTCCTGACCGACGTCGCCCTGTTTTTCTCAAAACTGGCCATTGTAACATTTGGCGGGGCATATGCCGTTCTCGCCTATATGACGCAAACCGTTGTCTCGGAATTCGGCTGGATTTCGACCGATCAGATGATGGATGGCCTGGGCCTCGCCGAAACAACACCCGGCCCGCTTATCCTGGTCACTCAGTTCGTTGCCTTTCAAGCAGCGTATCAACAGTTTGGCCTTGGACAGGCGTTCATAGCAGGGGTCATCACGCTTTGGGTCACTTTCGTGCCGTGCTTTCTATGGATTTTTGCGGGCGCCCCTTTTGTAGGTCGTCTCACGGCAAACAAACGTCTCGCAGGCGCGCTATCTGCGATCACCGCATGCGTTGTCGGCGTGATTTTGAACCTGTCGCTTTGGTTCGCAGCACATGTGGTGTTTCAAACCATCGACACCGCACGTTTTGGGCCGATTTCCGTCATCGCCCCGGATCCGTCGTCCATTGATCTTGTCGCCGCAGCTATTGGGATCATCGGAGCGTTTATGCTTTTTGTGTTCCATGAAGGCCTTGGACGCACGTTGATTTCAGGCGCGCTCTTGGGCCTTTGTGCCGGTCTCGTTTTTTGACGGTATCAAATCGCGAACAACACCTTTTCATCGGGTCCGAATCTTTTATGCTGTCGTCAGAATGCAAGGAGACGGCATGACGCGCATCATCGATTACGGCAACCTGATGCACCGCGCGATGCGTGGGCTTATTCAGAACGTGCTAAATGATGTCTCCGAGCATGGCCTGCCTGGCCAGCACCACTTTTTCATTACCTTTGACACGATGCACCCGGACGTCGAGATAGCGGATTGGCTCAGTGATCGCTATCCCGACGAAATGACGGTTGTCATGCAGCACTGGTTCGACAATCTAGACGTCACCAACGAAGGCTTTTCGATCACGCTGAATTTCGGCGATTCGCCTGAGCCGCTCTACATCCCTTACGATGCGATCCGCACTTTCGTAGACCCTTCGGTCGAATTTGGCCTCAGATTCGAAGCGCAGGATGAGGACGACGACGCAAAAGAAAGCCCAGGGACAGAAACTGATCCCGATCCGGAAACAAAAGACGCCGAAGGGGCCGCCGAAATCGTCAGCCTCGACAGTTTCCGGAAATAGTCCGCCGTATTTTCGCCGCAATTTCTTCGGTCTGACGCCATGATTGGCAGCCAATCTCCGTGCATTAACCCCGGGGAGGCCTC
>NZ_CALJXO010000166.1:0-3968 GCF_937988555.1 uncultured Boseongicola sp.
ACATCAAGCCCGTGTTCGCGCTTCAAACGCCGCGCGCGCGCCGCAAGCTGGCTGATCGGCAGGGCAGGCGTGTCGTCGATATAAAGCGGGCAGGCTTCCAGCGATTTGGCGGCCTCGACAAAGCGGCGGAATTCGGTTTCAGTCATATCGCCGCGCCGGATCTGTTCAGACGGGACTTCCGATGCTTCGGACAGAATACGCGCCGCCAATTGCTCTGCCGACATCTCAAGCGAATAGAACCCCACAACACCGCCATCGACCGCGCCTTCGGTTCCGTCCTGTCGTATGCCGCGCTTGTACGCCTTTGCTATATTGAACGCGATGTTCGTCGCCAGCGACGTCTTACCCATCGATGGACGCCCGGCAAGGATCAGCAAGTCAGACTTGTGCAAACCGCCCAGTTTCTTGTCCATATCCGTCAGGCCGGTTGAGACGCCTGACATCCCGCCTTCGCGCTGATAGGCGGCGTTTGCCATGTTAACAGCGTCCGTTACCGCGCTGAGAAAGCTTTGGAATCCCTGATTGACCTGTCCAGCCTCGGCCAGCTTGTAAAGCGCCTGTTCGGCCTCAACGATCTGTTCGCGCGGCTCTGACTGCACTTCGACGCGGGCCGCTTTGTCCGAAATATCGCGGCCTAGATCCATCAGCTTCCGGCGGATGGCAAGATCGTAGATCATCTGTGCGTAATCACGGGCGGCGAAAGACGAGATCGCCGCTCCGGCAAGCCGTACGAGGTAATTGGCGCCGCCCAACTCTTTCATGCCGGGATCGTCTTCCAAAAACGCCTTCAGCGTTACGGGTGAAGCCAGCGCGTTCTTTGCGATTCGCGCGGAAGCGATCTCGTAGATTCGCGCATGTACCGGGTCATAAAAGTGGGTTTCATTGATCACTCCGGCGACCCGATCAAACACATCGTTGTTGGTCAGGATTGCGCCCAGAAGCTGCTGTTCAGCCTCGATATTATGGGGCGATGTCTCGGTCTCGCCCACGTCTTTTTCGCCCGTTCGGATCGTTGCGATCTCGTTCATCCTGCCCTCGTCCATAAGGTCCCCACCGTGTCCATTTGGCATACGCTTAAAGGGCAGGCGGCGTCTATCTGGATATCATGTGGACAGCCTGTGGACGCTTTGGGAGCCACACTATATTGCGATGAGCGGGGGTCTTACGTCAACATAGTGTGAAATTTGCGCGAAATTAATTTCCCGCGCGTGCGTCCTGCCAACGTCGAGGTGCGCGCAGAAACGTCTCGACTTCGCGGAGTGTTTCGTCGTCAAAAGCTTCGCTGTCGCGCGCTTCTTTCAACACGTCCCACCAGGTGCACAGGTGATGCAATTGCACCCCGTGATCGGCTAGCGTTTGGATGGTCTCGGCGAAGATGCCGTAGTAAAAAATCACCGCCGTATGTCCGCAGGTCGCGCCCGTTTCGCGGATCGCATCCACGAACGACAGTTTTGAGCCGCCGTCGGTCGTCAAATCCTCGACCAGCAGCACGCGATCGCCTTCTGACATCACGCCTTCGATGCGTGCATTGCGCCCGTAACCCTTTGGCTTCTTGCGCACATACGTCATTGGCAATGCCATGCGTTCGGCCACCAAAGCCGCAAATGGAATGCCCGCAGTCTCGCCGCCCGCGATATTGTCAAACGCCTCGTATCCGGCGTCGCGCATCACTGTAATGGTCATAAAATCCATCAAAGTTGAACGAATGCGCGGGTAGGAAATCAGCTTCCGGCAGTCAATATACGTCGGCGACGGCAGTCCCGAGGCAAGCGTGAACGGTTCGCGCGCATTGAAATGCACTGCGCCAATTTCCAACAACATGCGCGCTGAAAGCCGCGCAATCTCGTCTCTGTCCGGATACCCCGATGGAATCATTTGGCAGCTCCGTCTTTTGGGGCGCGCATGGCGCCCGGTTCGTCAATACTATGCCGTGACCCGCCAATAAAGCGGTCGTCCCGGATCGAAAACCGTCACTGGCCCAGCGCCCGTCTCAATTTCGGCCGGCCGGCTAATCGCCGCGCCCTTTTCAAGCGTGATGGTGTCTTGGTTCACCGGCAGGCCATAGAATTTCGGCCCGTTAACCGAGGTAAACGCCGCCAGCCGGTCCAGAGCATCTGCGCCCTCAAAGACCTCAGCAAGACACGACAGCGCAACAGGGGCTGTGAAGCATCCCGCACATCCGCAGGCGTTTTCCTTGGTATCCGTCGCGTGCGGCGCAGAATCCGTTCCCAGAAAAAACCTTTGATCCCCGCTGGTTGCGGCCCGCATCAAAGCCTCGCGATGACTTTTGCGTTTCAGGATCGGCAGGCAATAATAATGGGGTCGGATACCGCCCACAAGCATATCGTTCCGATCCAACATCAAATGCTGCACCGTTATTGTCGCGGCCAGATCGTCGCCACCGTTGCTGGCGTAGGCGGCAGCTTCCGCAGTCGTGATATGCTCCATCACGACGCGCAGACCGGGCGTCGTGCGCCGGATCGGGTCAAGCACTTCGTCGATGAACACCGCTTCGCGGTCGAAGATGTCGATCTCCGTGCGCGTCACTTCTCCGTGGACACAAAGCGGCAGACCGATCTCAGCCATCCGTTCCAAAACCGGGCGCACAGTGTCGAAATTCGCAACCCCGCTTGCAGAATTGGTCGTCGCACCCGCTGGATAAAGCTTCACCGACTTGACCAGACCGCTGGTATGCGCGGCTGCTACATCCTCGGGGTCGGTCGTCTCGGTTAGGTAGAGGGTCATTAACGGTTCAAACACGACCCCCTCGGGCAACGCGGCCAATATCCGGTCCCGGTACGCCGCCGCCTGATCAGCTGTCACCACCGGTGGCACAAGATTGGGCATGACAATCGCACGGGCAAAATGACGCGCGGACCAGGGCAAAACCCCCTCCATCATTGCCCCGTCGCGCAGGTGCAGGTGCCAATCATCAGGGCGGGGGATCGTGAGGCGTTTGGTCATGGCCATGATTTAGCCCAAGCCGTTTCCAAGCACCAGTGTCGAGACGTTCGCCTAATTAATAAGCAGCTCGCCAGAATTTTGCGCCCGGTCAACGAAGATTTGACCCGATTGATTGCGACCGCTGGTCGGGCCGTTAGAGTTCATGAAGAAACAGGCAAAAATTACCATGCTCGATACGTACATCCCCATTCATCAGCGCAGCAAAGGCACCGCTCGGGTCGTGCTTGGGCACGATGGGGCTGTGGTCGATTTGTTCCAACAAGGTTCTGCAAAAGCCATTCTGCCGCGCGTCCACACAGACGTGCCCGAGGTTGTTTTTCTGAATACATCTGGTGGCCTTACAGGTGGGGATCGCCTATCTTTCTGCCTAGATATCGCTGACGAAACAACTGTTATGGCGGCCACGCAAACAGCTGAACGTGCCTACGCAAGCAGTGGTGGATCAGCCGAAGTTGACGTTGATATCCGCGTTGGGTCAGGCGCGTTCTGTCTTTGGATGCCACAAGAGACGATTCTATTTGAGAGCGCGTCTATGCAGCGGAAAACTCGCGTCACGTTGGCCGAAGGCGCGCGATATCTAGGCGTAGAAACGCTTGTTCTTGGCCGCGCGGCGATGGGTGAGGTGCCGCGGAACCTCGACTTTAGCGACCTGCGGCAGGTCTTTTTGGCCGACAGCGTGCCGCTTCACGCTGAACACATCGCCCTGACGTCCAACACTCTTTTAAGCCGTGAGAATCGAGCAGGGCTCGCTGGCAACACGGTGTTCGCCAGCTTGGTTTATGTCGCTTCGGACGCACAAGACCACCTCGAACACGTTCGTCGAATTGCCAATGCAACCGCTGTAGTCAGCGCCTGGGGAAACCGGCTTTTGGTGCGCGTCGAGGGGTGTGATAGTTGGGATGTTCGACTTACTTTAGTACCTATTATCAAAGCGTTGGGCATCAATCACGTGCCGCGCGTCTGGCAAATCTGAACGGAATAATGACATGAACCTGACGCCTCGG
>NZ_CALJXO010000167.1:0-3292 GCF_937988555.1 uncultured Boseongicola sp.
GCTGGCGTCAGAGATGGTTGTGAATGGTGTGAAGCCCGAGATCGAAGCTTTTGATTTGAGCCACATTCTGACGGCCGCCGAGATGCACGCGAAGGGCCAGATCACAGACACGCCCTATGTGCAGTTCGTGATGGGGGTGAAGAATGCGATGCCGGCGGACCGCGAGGTTTTTGACTTTTATATCAAGACCGTGAAGCGGCTGTTTGGCGAAGACGCGGCCTGGTGTGCGGCGGGGATCGGGCCCAATCAGGTGGTCCTGAACGAATGGGCTATTTCAAGTGGTGGGCATGCGCGCACAGGGCTTGAGGACAATGTCCGGCTGACCAAAGAGCGGCTGGCGGCCTCGAACGCCGAACTGGTTGCGCGCGCGGTTGGGATTGCTGAGAAGTATGAACGCCCCGTGGCGACATGGCAGCAGGCGCGGGAAATTCTGGGGCTGCGGTTGGGAGGGTGATGGCGCGCACAGTCGGGGTCGAGAAAGCCATGCGATTTGCGATTGCTGCACACGACCGCGCCGAATTGGAGGGCGACTTTATTTTCCTTCATCCTGCCCAGAATCCCGCCGCAAACGGCGGTTTTGCAGGAGCGCTTTGACCCGAGAAACACAGGATGCCTCATGACCACTAAAGCGATCAACAAGTTGACCTAATTGGCTGACCGCAAGCCGGAATATGCGCCTCGTCTGTGAGGTGGATTTGGTGGTGTTGCGGTTTGACGAGGAGGTCTCAGTTTTTTTACCGGTGCTGCTTGCACCGGAGCGTGTTGATATCGGATGGGCATGTGCGTGGCAATGATTTGAACGGCTTCCAAGCCCGCATGGGCTGGTCTTTGCACAAGTGATAGACGATGAAGCCTGCGCTGCCAGTGACCAAAACACGTCGCGCTTTTAGGCTCCTTTCGGTTATCTTTCTTGGTGGTGCCGCCCGCATTGATGAGACGTCACTTGGCAGATTTGGGTATTCGAAACGGTAGTGAAACAGGATGCTCACGGGTGCGTAAAAAAAGTTGCTGAAAGGCACACGAATCGCAAAAATGGCCACCCCGTCCGGGATGGCCAATTTGTCTTTCGCGGAAAGCCAAAAGGAGTAGGGCGCCTTAGCCGATGATCGCGTTCAGCGTTGGCGATGGCTGCATTATTGCGCCGGTTTTTGCTGGATCAGTGTGGAAATATCCGCCCAAATCAGCCGGTCTACCTTGCACTTGTGCCAGTTCCGCGACGATCTTATCGGCGCTTTCGGCCAGGGCGGCGGCGATTGGTTTGAAGTGCTCGGCCAAATCGGCATCTTCGGTCTGTGCGGCCAAAGCTTCCGCCCAATACAGCGCAAAATAGAAGTGGCTGTCGCGGTTGTCGGGCTGGCCAACTTTACGCCCCGGTGATTTGTTATGATCGAGAATGCCTTGGGTCGCTGCATCCACGGCCACGCCTATGATCCGCGCGCGGTCGTTGCCTTTGGTTTCGCCCAGAAATTTCAGGCTTTCGCCAAGGGCGCAGAATTCTCCAAGCGAATCCCACCGGAGGTGGTTTTCTTCAACCAATTGCTGCACATGCTTGGGAGCCGACCCGCCAGCACCCGTTTCAAACAGACCGCCGCCATTCATCAGCTTCACTATCGAAAGCATCTTGGCCGATGTTCCAAGTTCAAGAATGGGGAACAAATCTGTCAGATAATCGCGCAACACATTGCCGGTGATCGCAATCGAGGTCTCGCCTTTGCGGATCGTTTCCAGCGTTAGACGCGTGGCTTCACGTGGGGCAAGGATTTGGAAGTTTTCAGTTACACCGGCTTCGGCCAGCATCGGCGCGACATAGGCGATCAGTTCTGCATCATGCGCGCGGCTGGCATCAAGCCAGAACACCGCTTGGCAGCCTTCAGCCTTTTGGCGCGAGATCGCCAGCTTCACCCAGTCGCGGATCGGCGCTTCTTTGGTGGACGCGGCGCGCCATATGTCGCCTGCCTCGACGGCATGGCTGTGAATCACATCGCCATTGGCCGCCGTCAGCGTAACGGTGCCGGCCGCAGGCACTTCAAACGTCGTCGGGTGTGAGCCGTATTCTTCGGCTTTTTGCGCCATCAGGCCTATGTTTTGCACGGTTCCGGACGTCGACGGGTCGAGTGCGCCGGTTTCTTTGAAGTAGTTGATCGTCTCTTCGTAGACCGAGGCGTAAGAATTGTCTGGGATAACGCAGTTTGTATCGCTTTCTTCGCCGTCCGGGCCCCAGCCCTTGCCGCCGGCGCGGATCAAAGCCGGCAAAGATGCGTCGATAATCACGTCCGACGGTACATGCAAGTTGGTGATGCCCTTGTCGGAATTCACCATATACATCGGAGGGCGGGTCTCCATGACGGCGGCGATGTCAGCTTCGATCTCGGTGCTGTTTGCCATCTCGGCGATGCGCTCCAAAACCGCGCCAAGGCCTGAATTTGGGTTCACGCCGGCATCGGCCAAAGCCGCGCTGTGTTTGTCAAAGACGGGGGCGAGAAACGCACGTACTGCGTGCCCAAAGATGATCGGGTCCGAGACCTTCATCATTGTGGCCTTCAGGTGCAGCGAGAATAATGTGCCCTCGGCTTTCGTGGCTTCGATCTGTTCGGCAAGGAATGTGCCAAGCGCTTTGACGGACATAAAAGTTGTGTCCACGACCGTGCCCTTGGGCAGTTGGAATCCATCCTTCAAAAGCGTCGTGGCACCATTTGCGTCGGTAAATTCGATTTTGGAAGCACCGGATTGAGCTTCGGTGATCGTTGAAGATTTTTCGTTGGAAAAGAAGTCGTTGGCGGACATCGAAGACACTTTCGTCTTGCTGTCCGCGGCCCAGACGCCCATCCGATGCGGGTTCGCCATGGCATAGTTCTTGACCGCAACAGCGGCGCGGCGATCTGAATTGCCTTCGCGCAGCACCGGGTTCACAGCCGAGCCCTTGATAGCGTCAAACCGGGAGCGGATGGCTGTTTCGGCCTCGCTTGATGGGTCTTCGGGATAGTCTGGCAAGTCGTAGCCTTGGGACTGAAGCTCTTTCAGGGCTGCCACAAGTTGCGGCACCGAGGCCGAAATGTTTGGCAGTTTGATCACGTTGGCATCGGGTGATTTCACCAACTGCCCAAGCTCTGCAAGATCATCGGGTTGGCGCTGTGCATCGCTCAAACCTTCTGGGAAGGCGGCAATGATGCGCCCGGCGAGCGAGATGTCTTTCGTCCCGAATGTTACGTCGGCAGCACCTGCAAAGGCGCGAATAATCGGCAAAAGCGACGCCGAGGCCAGCTGGGGCGCCTCGTCGACTGGGGCCTCGCCG
>NZ_CALJXO010000168.1:0-10354 GCF_937988555.1 uncultured Boseongicola sp.
GAGGTTTTTTCTTCGGGTGTTACGGCGTCTTCGAGATCGAAGATGATTGCATCGCAATTCAAGCCACGTGCTTTGTCGAGGGCGCGCTCTTTTGAGGCGGGAATGTAAAGTACTGACCGGTAAAGTGCCGCCGCTGCGCTCATGATTCGACCCTGCAAGCAATAAAGTTGCGCGGAAACTGCAGTTTTGCGCAGCATTCCGCAAGCGCTTTCGCCGCATTGCAGCGACAAGAGCGGCTGCGTGGTTGAGGTGTTCGCGTCGGTTGAGACCGGGACAGGGACGATCGCTGTTGCGTTGCCTAACGGGACGACCTGCCGTGTCGCTTCGGGCGAGGCTCTTGCGGTCCTGGCCAAAACGCCCGGCCCCGGCGGCCCGACAAGTCAGGTCAGCGCGTCGAAGATCAGCTTTGCGCCGGTGGCGGTCAAAAGGACATAGGTCACGATGAAGAACAGGCGCTCCGGGATCACACTGTGCGCCCACACGCCCAGCCAGGCTCCAAACAGTGCGGCGGGGGCAAGATAAAGCCCGGCGATCAATGTTTGCGTCGTAAAAATACCTAATATTGCGTAAGGAATGGCCTTGAAGATGTTCACGGCCCAGAAGGTGATCACTGTCGTCGCCTGATAGGTGGTTTTCGTCATGCCGCGCGCCAGAAGATAGACAGCAACAGGCGGGCCGCCTGCATGGCTGACAAAGCTTGTGAAGCCACCAACGGCGCCTGCAAAAATCCCCGCGCCGGGGGGGAAGGAACGGTCGGGTATACGGATCCAGTTTTGCGCACGGGCCAGTTGGAACGCGACGAACGCCAGCGAGATCACCCCAAGAAAGACGCGCAATACGTCTGCGTCTGCAGCGCTCCAGAACAATGCGCCGATGGCAACACCCGGGGCGGCTCCTAAGATCAGAAGTCGCGCATCCGGCCAGCTCCACCGCTTCCAATAGGGTTTAAGTGTCGCAGCATCGATCAGCATCAAAAGCGGCAACATAAGGCCGACGGCCAGTGCCGGATCAACGATAAGCGCCAACAGGGGGCCGCGACGAATGCCGCACCCGAGCCGAAGCCTCCTTTTGAAATTCCAGCGAAAATCACCGCCGGAATCGCAACCAGGAAGAAGGTAAGGTCAAGCGTCATGAAAGGCTTTCGTGCAGACGGGATGCGCGGCTCATAGCGCGCTGGGTGGGGCATGGGAAGGATCACATCTGCCCGCTTCGGCCTTGCACCTTGGCGCGACTGTGGCTACCCCGACTGAATAGCAATCAATTCCTGCGGATCGGAGACTCATCCTCATGTCCAGACCAAAGATCGCGCTTATCGGCGCAGGCCAGATCGGTGGCACACTTGCTCACCTTGCTGCCATGAAAGAACTTGGCGACGTCGTCTTGTTCGATATTGCTGACGGTACGCCGCAGGGCAAAGCCCTTGATATCTCGGAAGCCGGTCCATCAGAGGGCTTTGACGCCACTTTGAAGGGCACCACGGATTACGCTGACATTGCGGGTGCAGACGTTTGCATCGTTACGGCCGGTGTTGCGCGCAAGCCCGGCATGAGCCGCGATGACCTTCTTGGTATTAACCTTAAAGTGATGAAATCGGTTGGCGAAGGCATCAAGGCGAATGCGCCGGATGCGTTTGTGATCTGTATCACCAACCCGCTTGATGCGATGGTTTGGGCGCTGCGCGAATATTCCGGCCTGCCGCACAATAAAGTTTGTGGCATGGCAGGTGTGCTTGATTCTGCGCGCTTCCGTCACTTCCTTAGTCTTGAGTTCGACGTGTCGATGAAGGACGTCACCGCGTTTGTTCTTGGCGGTCATGGTGACACGATGGTGCCATCGGTGCGGTATTCGGCCGTTGGCGGCATTCCTTTACCTGATCTGGTGAAGATGGGCTGGACCACGCAAGAGAAGCTGGACGCGATTGTGCAGCGGACCCGTGATGGCGGTGCTGAGATCGTGGGCCTTCTGGGCAATGGCTCGGCTTATTACGCGCCTGCGACAAGCGCCATTGAAATGGCGGAAGCCTTTTTAAAGGACCAGAAGCGTCTGTTGCCCTGTGCGGCTTATGTGGACGGTGCGCTTGGTCTTAAGGGCATGTATGTCGGTGTGCCGACAGTCATCGGTAAGGGTGGCGTCGAGCGTGTGGTCGACATTCAGCTGTCAAGCGAAGAGCAAGCGATGTTCGACAAGTCGGTGGAGGCCGTTAAGGGTCTGGTCGATGCCTGCAAGGCGATTGACGACGGGTTGAGCTGAGGCGCGCGCCCAAACTATTCAAGGAAGCCGCGCGGTCCTAGGGGGCGGCGCGGCTTTTTGGTTTAAAAAGCGTGTTCGCCGGGAAGACTTCGGCCACCTGATAGACATCGACCGAAAAAAACCTGTTCGGCAGGGATTGGCCAGAGGTCAGTGGTGCGTGTTCAAATAGGATGTAGTCGGGCCATCGATCCGGGTTGGTGGTTACCCGCGGGCGCGGTCCTTCCTCGATGGTGTTTTAGGATGGTTGCGACTTTTGGGGGACCAAATATCAGGCTATGCGCTTTGAGGATTTGCCCGGCGAATTGGAAGAATAGTACGAAGAATTCACCCTTCAGACCCCTGCGAACGTGATTGTGGTCTTGTGAGTCGCGGCAATTCGGCGATTTTTCGTAATTTTGTGATCACACGCAAAAACGTGTGATCACAAAAAGCAGGAATGACGCAATAATTGCCCCCAATTGCCCCGAATTGCCCGTTTCCCGTTTCTTTTGCTAATTTTTCTGTGTCATGCAGGGGAAAAGGGAACGAAGGAGGCCTCCGGTGAACATCCACGAATATCAGGCGAAAGCACTTTTGCAGAGCTACGGCGCTCCGGTTTCGGACGGTCGACCCGTCATGCGATCGGAAGATGCAAAGACTGCCGCTGGCGAATTGGACGGCCCGCTTTGGGTTGTGAAGGCGCAGATCCACGCAGGTGGACGCGGCAAAGGCAGCTTTAAAGAGGCCGACGCTGGCGACATGGGCGGTGTGCGTCTTGCGCGGTCCGTTGAGGAAGCCGCATCGGAAGCCAAGCGGATGCTGGGACGTACGTTGGTCACTAAGCAAACCGGTCCTGCGGGCAAGCAGGTGAACCGCATTTATATCGAAGACGGGGCCGGCATTGAGACCGAGATGTATCTTGCGTTGCTGGTTGATCGTCAGACAAGCCGGGTCAGCTTTGTGGCATCGACCGAAGGCGGCATGGACATCGAAGAGGTGGCCCACAACACACCCGACAAAATTCTGTCGTTCAGCGTTGATCCCGCGACCGGGTATCAGGCGTTCCACGGCCGCCGCATCGCGTTCGAGCTTGGCCTTAAAGGGCCACAGATCAAACAATGCGTCATTTTGATGGGCCAGCTTTATAAAATGTTCGTCGAAAAAGACATGGAGATGCTTGAGATCAACCCGCTGATCGTGACCGACAAGGGCGATCTGAAATGCCTTGATGCGAAAATGGGTTTTGATAGCAACGCGATTTACCGTCATCCCGATATCGCCGCTTTGCGCGACGAGACCGAGGAAGATCCTAAAGAATTGGCCGCCTCGAAGTTCGATCTGAACTACATCGCTTTGGATGGCGAGATCGGCTGCATGGTGAACGGAGCAGGCCTTGCCATGGCGACGATGGACATCATCAAGCTTTATGGCGCCGAGCCGGCGAACTTCCTTGATGTCGGAGGCAGCGCCACGAAAGAGAAGGTCACCGAGGCGTTCAAGATCATTACCTCGGACCCGCAGGTGAAAGGCATCCTTGTGAACATTTTCGGCGGGATCATGCGCTGCGATGTGATCGCGGAAGGCGTTGTATCGGCGGTGAAAGAGGTTGGCCTTGAGGTGCCATTGGTCGTGCGCCTTGAAGGCACGAACGTCGAGAAGGGCAAAGAGATCATCCGCAATTCCGGGCTGAACGTCATCGCGGCGGACAATCTGAAAGACGGGGCCGAGAAGATTGTGAAGGCGGTTAAGGGGTAATCCTTTGACCGCTTCGGCACATATGACGCGCGGGACGACTGTGGCGACACTGGCCTTTATGGCCGGTGCTGCGGCGGCGGATGACACCACGGCGGAGCGCGCCATGGGCGCGTTTTCCGACAACTGCTTTTCTCCGTTTATGACGGCTGCGCGGGTGTCGGAGCGGTTTGCATCGAACGACGTGCGGGTTGATTTCTATGATCTCGACCCGTTTTCCAAGGCTGACGTGTCCAAAGCGGCAGGGCGGGTTACCCCCGGAACCGATCGTCGGTGCGAGGTTGCTTTTGACGGAGATCATGCTGGTGTGGCCGCAGATGTGGCTGTAGCGGCACTGACCCGTGAAGGCATCCTGACCGATGCCGCTCTTCAAAGTACACATCGCGGTGCCCGCACGTCGGGCACCGCATTGCTGGCTGCACGCCAGCTAAATCCAAGACGTATTGCCGTGGTTCATGTGGGCACACGCCCCGGACCAAACGGTATCGAAACTTTTATGAATGTAGAACGGCTTCGGCCGCAAAAATAGGGAACTGCACATGGCTGTCCTCGTCAACGAAAACACCAAGGTCATCTGTCAGGGCTTCACCGGCTCGCAGGGTACATTTCACTCCGAGCAGGCGATTGCTTACGGCACCAAAATGGTCGGAGGCGTCACACCGGGCAAAGGTGGTCAGACGCACCTCGATCTGCCGGTGTACAACTCGTGCCACGAAGCGGTGGCGATGACGGGGGCGAACGCGTCGGTGATCTATGTGCCGCCACCGTTTGCAGCAGATTCGATTCTGGAAGCGATTGATGCGGAAATTCCGCTGATCATTGCGATTACGGAAGGCATCCCGGTTCTAGACATGATGCGGGTGAAACGTGCGCTTGAGACGTCGTCCTCGACATTGATCGGGCCGAACTGCCCCGGTGTTATCACGCCAGATGCCTGCAAGATCGGCATTATGCCCGGTCACATCCATCGCCGGGGTTCGGTCGGAGTTGTGTCGAGGTCCGGCACTTTGACTTACGAGGCCGTGAAGCAGACGTCTGATGTGGGCCTTGGCCAGTCGACCTGCGTTGGTATTGGTGGTGATCCAATTAAAGGAACCGAGCATATCGACGTGCTGGAGTGGTTCCTCGCTGATGATGAGACGCAATCGATCATCATGATTGGCGAAATCGGCGGCTCGGCAGAAGAAGAGGCCGCGCAGTTCCTGGCCGATGAGAAAAAGAAGGGCCGTTGGAAGCCGACGGCTGGTTTTATTGCCGGTCGCACAGCGCCACCGGGGCGTCGGATGGGCCACGCGGGCGCGATTGTTGCCGGCGGCAAAGGTGGCGCGGACGACAAGATCGAAGCGATGAAGATTGCCGGGATCGTTGTGGCGGAAAGCCCGGCGGGTCTGGGCGAAGCTGTTCTGGAAGCGATTGGGTAAAACTTAGTCAAACGAGGTAGTGTCAAAGAGATCATGTCATGATTGGTTCACTCAAGCTTATTGCAGCGGTACTGGTTGCCTGCACGCTTGGTGCTGGCGCATTTGCTGATGACTTTGGGCCTCTGAAAGGCGCGAAGTGTGGTTCGGGTGGGAAATCAGTCGTCGTGTTTCTGCCGGGCGACGCCTCACGCGGTGGGCCAGCAACCTATCACTGCGCCTTGATGAGACAGAGGGCGCAAGAGGGCGTGACAGCTATTGTTTTGTTGCGCCCAGGGGACGACGACGCGATCCAAACCAGCGCAGGTGCCCCCCACGAGCGCCGTGATCAAGACACCAAAGCGAACAACGATCTTGTGGCAAAGTCATGGAGCGCCGTCAAAGACGCCAATCCGGGCGAGCGTTTGGGGCTGGCGGGCCATACGGACGGCGCGGCGCAACTTGGGGCAATCATCGAGAGATATCCTGGGCTGGTGAACAGTGCCATGCTTCAGTCTTGTCCCTGCGATATTAAAATTTGGCGCGCCAAATACAGCCTCTTTTCAGGTCGCGAGAAACAATCGCCGATCAAATTTGCCGGCACCATCGGGCAAGGCATGCGGGTGATCGCCTTAACCGGCGCGGAGGATGACAATATGTGGCCCGGGCTGGCCGAAGCTTATGTCGCCAACGTAAAATCTGCAGGCACCCCTGCCCGGTTTGTAAAGACCAGCGGCGCAAATCACTGGAACGGCACACTGCAAAGCGCAGTTGTCAAAACGATGATCGCGGAAGCGACGAGGTAGTCAGATGACCGAACAATCCCCAAACGATCTCTTCAAGGCATCGTCCTTTTTGCAAGGGCACAACGCCGAGTACATTGAGCAGCTTTATGCACGCTATGCCGAAGACCCGAATGCGGTCGACGAGGCGTGGGCTGCGTTTTTTGCCGAGCTTGGCGATGACGGTGCGGACGCGCAGGCCGAGGCCGCGGGGCCAAGCTGGGCGCGGGCCGACTGGCCTCCGCAGCCAAACGACGAGCTTACGGCAGCACTTGATGGGCAATGGGGCGATCTGGGGCCAAAAGCGGCGTCGGGCGCTGCGGCGAAGATTGGGGCCAAAGCGGCTGAGACGGGCGTTGCAGTGAGCGAGGACGCGATCAAGCGGGCGGTTCTGGATTCGATCCGTGCGCTGATGATTATTCGCGCCTATCGTATCCGGGGGCATCTGGTGGCGGACCTTGATCCTCTGGGTATGCAGGACAAAACTCCGCATCCCGAGCTTAACCCGACGTCTTATGGCTTTGCGGAAAGCGACATGGATCGCCCTATTTTTATCGATAATGTTCTGGGCCTTCAGATGGCGTCGATGCGCGAGATTATCGCGATCGTAAAGCGGACGTATTGTGGGACTTTTGCGCTTCAGTACATGCATATTTCGAACCCTGAGCAGGCCGGTTGGCTAAAGGAACGGATCGAAGGGTTTGGCAAGGAGATTTCCTTCACGCGGAACGGACGCAAGGCGATCCTGAAAAAGCTGGTCGAGGCCGAGGGCTTTGAGAAGTTCCTTCACGTCAAATACATGGGCACAAAGCGATTTGGTCTGGATGGCGGCGAAAGTCTGATCCCGGCGATGGAACAGATTATCAAGCGCGGTGGTGCTTTGGGCGTGAAAGACATCATTGTCGGCATGCCGCATCGAGGTCGCCTGAGCGTTTTGGCGAACGTGATGGCCAAGCCATACAAGGCGATTTTTAACGAATTTCAGGGGGGGTCTTTCAAGCCCGAGGACGTCGATGGCTCGGGCGATGTGAAGTATCACCTTGGCGCGTCTTCGGACCGTGAATTTGATGGTAACTCCGTGCACCTAAGTCTGACGGCGAACCCGTCGCACCTCGAGGCGGTGAACCCGGTCGTGATTGGAAAGGCCCGCGCCAAGCAGGATCAACGCAATGACGCCGAGCGCACCAGCGTGTTGCCGCTTTTGCTGCACGGCGATGCGGCCTTTGCGGGCCAAGGTGTCGTGGCTGAGTGTTTTGGTCTGTCTGGTTTGAAAGGTCATAAGACCGGCGGTACGATCCATATCATTGTGAACAATCAGATCGGCTTTACGACGGCGCCGCACCTGTCGCGATCAAGCCCCTACCCGACCGATATTGCGCTGATGGTGGAAGCTCCGATTTTCCACGTGAACGGCGATGATCCCGAGGCTGTGGTCCATGCAGCCAAAGTTGCCACCGAGTTCCGCCAGAAGTTCGGCAAGGACGTCGTGCTTGATATTTTCTGCTACCGCCGATTTGGTCACAACGAGGGCGACGAGCCCATGTTCACAAATCCGATCATGTACAAGAAGATCAAAAAGCAAAAGACGACGCTTAGCCTGTATACTGAGCGACTTGTGCGAGATGGTCTGATCCCTGAAGGCGAGATCGAAGATATGAAGGCCAGGTTTCAGGCCTATCTGAGCGAAGAATTTGAGGCCGGTAAAGAGTACAAGCCGAACAAGGCGGACTGGCTAGACGGGCGTTGGTCGCATATGGATCGCCAGGGCGCGAAGTATCAGCGCGGCAAGACTGCGATTCCAAAGGCGACGTTTGAGCAGATCGGCAAGGTTTTGAGCACGGTGCCGGATGGCTTGCCAATCCACAAGACGGTCGAGCGTCTGTTCGAAAACAAAGCCAAGATGTTCGACAGTGGCGAGGGTTTTGACTGGGCCACCGCCGAGGCTTTGGCATTTGGGTCACTGTTGACTGAGGGCTATCCGGTACGGCTTTCCGGTCAGGATTCCACGCGGGGGACGTTCTCGCAGCGTCATTCGGGCATCGTGAACCAGGAGACGGAAGAGCGGTATTTTCCCCTCAACCATATCCGCCAGGGTCAGGCGCACTACGAAGTCATCGACTCGATGTTGTCGGAATACGCAGTGCTTGGGTTCGAATACGGCTACACGCTGGCCGAGCCGAACTCGCTGGTTCTTTGGGAAGCGCAATTTGGCGACTTCGCCAATGGTGCGCAGATCATGTTCGATCAGTTTATCTCGTCGGGCGAACGCAAGTGGCTGCGGATGTCTGGTCTGGTGATGCTCCTGCCGCATGGGTACGAAGGTCAGGGGCCGGAGCATTCGTCCGCGCGTCTGGAGCGGTTCTTGCAGATGTGCGCGGAGGACAACTGGATCGTGGCGAACTGCACGACACCTGCGAATTATTTCCACCTGCTACGACGCCAGATTCACCGCAGCTATCGTAAGCCCCTGGTGATCATGACGCCGAAGTCGCTTTTACGCCACAAGATGGCGATCTCGAAAACCGAAGAGTTCGTCACCGGCTCCAGCTTCCACCGGGTGCTGTGGGATGACGCGCAGCTTGGCAATTCAGACACCGCGCTGAAGGCCGATGAGAAGATCAGACGGGTCGTGATGTGTTCGGGCAAGGTCTACTTTGACTTGCTGGAAGAACGCGACGCGCGGGGCGTTGATGATGTTTATCTGATGCGGGTGGAGCAGTTCTATCCGTTCCCGGCGCAGTCGTTTGTGAACGAACTGAAGCGGTTCCCGAATGCCGATTATGTCTGGTGTCAGGAAGAGCCGAAGAACCAGGGCGGCTGGACCTTTATGGAGCCCAATATCGAGTGGGTTCTCACGCGTATCAAAGCGAAGATCACACGGCCTAAATATGCGGGGCGTGCAGCGGCGGCCTCGCCTGCGACGGGTCTTGCATCGGCGCATAAGTCACAACAACAAGCGCTCGTGAACGACGCGCTGACACTGGAAGGGTAATCCGACATGGCAACTGAAATTCGTGTGCCGACGCTTGGAGAAAGCGTCACCGAGGCCACCGTCGCCACGTGGTTCAAGAAACCGGGCGATACAGTCACGGTGGACGAAATGTTGTGCGAGCTTGAGACCGACAAAGTGACGGTTGAAGTGCCATCGCCTTCGGCGGGGACCTTGGGCGAGATTGTCGCTGCTGAGGGCACGACCGTTGGTGTGGATGCTTTGCTGGCGACCCTGACTGAAGGTGCCGGGGCAGCGCCTGCACCGGCAAAGGCGGCAGCTTCGCCCCCCGCAGCGGCGTCTGGTGGCGGCGCGCAATCGGTGGATGTAATGGTCCCAACCCTTGGCGAAAGTGTGACCGAGGCGACCGTGTCGAGTTGGTTCAAGAAGGTCGGGGACAGCGTCACCCAGGACGAGATGCTGTGTGAGTTAGAGACCGACAAAGTGTCGGTTGAAGTGCCAGCGCCTGCGTCCGGGGTTCTGTCCGAAATATTGGCTGCGGAAGGTGCAACGGTTGAGGCCGGTGGCAAGTTGGCTGTGATGTCGGCGGGCGAAGGGGCTGTTGCGGCTCCGGCGGCGGCTCCGGCGGACGCTGCTCCAGCGGCGGCCAGCACGGGTCGTGATGTCGAAGATGCACCGTCGGCGAAGAAGCTGATGGCAGAGAACAACCTGTCGTCCGATGCTGTGACCGGTTCGGGTCGCGATGATCGGATCATGAAAGAAGACGTGCAAAAGGCGCTGGCAAACCCGGCGCCAAAAGCAGCGCCCCTTGCTGGCCCGGCCGCGCCACGCGGTCCGGTTGCGGCGCAAGATGCGGGTCGCGAAGAGCGCGTGAAGATGACGCGTCTGCGCCAGACCATTGCACGGCGTCTGAAGGATGCACAAAACACGGCGGCTATGCTGACCACCTACAACGAAGTCGACATGTCGGCGACGATGGCGCTTCGCAAAGAGTACAAGGAGCTGTTTGAGAAGAAGCACGGTGTGAAGCTTGGGTTTATGTCATTCTTCACAAAGGCTTGCGCGCATGCTTTGCAGGAAGTGCCCGAGGTCAACGCCGAGATCGACGGAACGGACATTGTCTACAAGAACTTCGTCCATATGGGCATAGCTGTTGGCACGCCTAGCGGCCTTGTGGTGCCGGTGGTACGCGACGCCGATAAGATGTCGTTCGCTGAGATTGAGAAGAGAATCAACGAGTTGGG
>NZ_CALJXO010000169.1:0-13207 GCF_937988555.1 uncultured Boseongicola sp.
CGGAACCCTTCAGGCCCGCCGATCCATGTCTTAAAACGAAAAGCGCTTATGCCGCTGCTGTTGCGCGGCCTACAAGCACATCGTTCACCTGACTTTGCGCATCTAGTTCATCGCAACCACTGACGGCCGAGATCTCGCGAGAGAGACGTTCAATTGCTGCTTCGTAAAGCTGACGCTCAGAGTAGCTTTGCTCACGCTGGTCGTCGGCGCGGTGCAGGTCGCGCACCACTTCAGCAATCGCGATCAGGTCGCCCGAGTTGATCTTCTGTTCGTACTCTTGGGCGCGACGCGACCACATGGCCTTCTTCACGCGGGCCTTACCCTTCAGCGTGGTCATCGCTTTGGCAACCACGTCAGGAGACGACAGCGTCCGCATGCCCACGTCGGCGGCTTTGTTTGTCGGAACGCGCAGTGTCATCTTGTCCTTCTCGAACGAGATCACGAACAGCTCCAGCATAAGGCCGGCGATGTCCTGTTCTTCGATCGAAATGATCTGACCCACGCCATGCGCAGGATAGACAATGAAGTCATTCGGACGGAATTCCATTTTCTTTGGCTTGGTCATGCAGATTTTATCCTTCTCGGCCCCAAATAATTTGACGACAAAAACACTCCGGGAACACATGTATCCTCCCGTCGCTTTCGATCTGTCGATGTCGGTGATATTGAAACGGTCCTGTCCCGGACCGCGTCATCCCGCTCTGTGTATTCCTTAACATAGCAAAAAAATGACCCATTTCCAAGTCACATGGCAAAATTGCTATACGCCGTTGCATCATTGGGTGTTTGGCTGCAATTCGCGCAAGGTTGAAGTCGAATCGGTAGCCGATGCGTGACTTAGCCGCCTTC
Source organism: uncultured Boseongicola sp. (assembly GCF_937988555.1). NCBI lineage: Bacteria > Pseudomonadati > Pseudomonadota > Alphaproteobacteria > Rhodobacterales > Paracoccaceae > Boseongicola > uncultured Boseongicola sp. The sequence continues at coordinate 850 of NZ_CALJXO010000169.1, forward strand.
GCCCGGAGTCTCCGAGAACACGTCCATCTTACCTGGCTTGCCGTCCATCTCGTCCGCGGTAGGCAGCGGGTCTTTTTTGGTGATAATCACCGGCCACAGCTCGGAATACTTCCGGTTGAATTCGACCCATTTTTCCATGTCAGGTTCTGTGTCCGGGCGGATTGCGTCGGCCGGGCATTCTGGCTCGCAGACGCCGCAGTCGATGCATTCTTCCGGGCTGATAACCAGCATGTTTTCGCCTTCGTAGAAGCAATCCACGGGGCATACCTCGACGCAGTCGGTATATTTGCAGGCAATGCAGCTGTCATTGACGATGTAGGTCATAAAACGGTCTCATAAAGAATACCGTAGCTGCCTAGCCCAGCGTGGAAATTCATTCAAGCGGACCATCGCGGTAAAGGCGTTCATTGCGACGATCTTTCCCAGTCGGGCGACCCTTTCCCTGGAAACGCGGGTTTTGCGGAACAGGGTCTTCTGGTGGGGTCAAATCGGTGTAGAGCGCCTGGGCTTCGGGCGCTGGGCCGCGTCGGGTCGAGAGTGCCTCCACCCGGATCACTCGCACACGGCGTGATTGTGGAAAAGTCAGGGTCAGGCCGGGGCGCAGTCCGTAACTTGGCTTTGAAACGCGATCCCCGTCGACGCGGACACGACCCGCCGAGACCAACTTTGTCGCCAGCCCGCGCGTTTTAAAAAATCGCGCGTGCCAAAGCCATTTGTCTAAGCGCTGCGTCGCGCCTGCTTCGGTCAGTTTTTCTTACCCGTCAGACCCATCAGGGCCTGAGCAAACGGGTTATCCGGGTCGATGGCTTTTTCTTTACGCGGGGGCCGCGCCTCGAAATTGCGAGCTGCGTTTGCACCGTCTTTGCCGCGTGGTTTGCCTTTTCCCTTCGGCTTTCCGCCGGATTTGCCACCAGGTTTGCCTTGTGGACGTCCACCTTGGCGTTCTTGCTGCTGTTGCTGGCGGCCACGATTGCCACTCCAGGCGAAGGTATAGAAGACATCTAGAGTGTCTTCGGCTGGTTTTTCCAGGGTTTCGGCTGCTGGTTCTGCTGTGTCTGCCGGTGCTTGTTCGCCAACCGGTTCAACTGCTGCTGGCTCTTCAGGCGAGGCAGTCTCTGGGGCAGCTTCTGAGGTGTCTTCAGCCTCGGCTGCGGGCGTTTCCACAGGCGATTCTGCGGACGTTTCAACCGATGCTTCTTCGCTTGGGGTAACGACGACCTTGACCTTTTCGCGCGTTCCGCGCACAGCGCTGTAGCCTAGGCCTTCCATCAGTTTGGCGAATTGCTCAAGCGTCATGCCGGTGATAGAAAGCATGTCGGGGTTGGCTTCAAAACCGCCACGGCTGTCTTCTTTGCGCAGCATATCCGCAAGACGTTCCAGCATATCGATGCGGATCGAGCGTTCACCTGCCTGTTTGTAGCCAGCCATCAGCGCGTGATTGGCAGGCGTGCCTTTCGCGGTCGGGATAGTCACAAGGCCCGGTGGCGGGCTTTCGGGGAATTCATCAAGGTTGTTGGCAAGCGACCAGAGAACAAGCCGAAGCCGCGTCTGGGCGGGTTTAAGCAGAAGCGGCATGAAGACCGTAAACTGGCCAAAGCGCACGCCGTGCTTGCGCAAAACCGAGCGCGCATCCTGATCGAGCGCTTTCACGTCATCGGCCGCATCGCGGCGGTCGACGACGCCGAAATTCTCGACCATGCGGAAACCGAAGCCCCGTGCGAGGCCAGTCAGCGTTTCGTCACGCTGGATGTTCATCAGCGGCTCAAACAGCGCGGCAACTTTGCGGTCGATGAAGTGCTGGAGGCGGCGCTGGACCTTTTCGGCCACGTCTGGGCCGGCTTCGTCATCGACGAAGGCCTGCGCACGCGGCTTCATCGCGTCATCCCCGGCGACCAGTTTGCCGATCGCGTGTTCGCCCCACATGAGACCGCCTTGTTCGGTGAAGTCCATCTCGGTGTCCGGTGCGTTGTAGAAACGGTCGGCGCGGAGATGGAATTCAGGCTGGAGCGCCTGAATGGCGGCAGAGCGGACGGTCTTCGCTTCGTCCCCGGTTGCCGTGGCGTCCTGATGGAAGCGGAATCCTTCGATACGGCCGACGAACTGGTCCTCGACTGTGACTTCACCCTTATCGTTAACTTTGGCCACCAGGCCCTCCTTCTGTTTCAACCGGCGAAGCAGAACAGACGTCCGCCGGTCGACAAATCTCTGCGTCAGAGCGGTATGAAGCGCATCCGACAGGCGATCTTCTACAGCGCGCGTGGCGTCACGCCAATGACTTTCGTCCGAACACCACCCGTTCCGCTGCGCCACATAGGTCCAAGTGCGGATATAGGCCAGCCGTTTCGACAGGGTATCGATATCGCCGTCGGTGCGGTCGATACGGTTGATTTGCCGTGCAAGCCAGTCGTCGGGGACGCGCCCCAGTTCGTGCAGGTACCCGAAGATGCGCTCAAGAAGCTGGGCGTGTTCCTGGTGGCTGATACCGCGAAAATCGGGGATGCGGCAGACATCCCACAAAAGCCTGACCGATTCTCCGTCGCTGGCACGGGCGCTGACTTCGGCCACTTCGGCCAGGGTCTTGAGCGTCATCAGGTCGTCAGCTTCGCGCGCACGGACGAGCCATTCGTCTTCGGCCGCGACTTCCAGCGAGGCAACGAGATGACTGATTGAGCCGAATTGCAGCGAGGTGTTGCGCCATTGGAGTTTTTTGAGCGGGGTGAAGTTGTGGGCGGTGATTGCTTTGACCACATCGTCTTGCAGAGGGGGCGCTTCGCCGGTGACGCCGAAGGTCCCTGACGTCATGTAGCGGCCCGCGCGGCCGGCGATTTGCGCTAGTTCGTTGGGCTGGAGTTGCCGCATCCGGCGGCCGTCAAATTTCCGCAAGCCCGAGAACGCGACGTGGGTGATGTCGAGGTTCAGACCCATGCCGATGGCGTCGGTGGCAACGAGGTAGTCGACCTCGCCGTTTTGATACATTTCGACCTGTGCGTTGCGGGTGCGGGGGGACAGCGCGCCCATGACGACCGCTGCGCCGCCCTTTTGGCGCTTGAGCAGTTCTGCGATGGCATAGACGTTGTCGACCGAGAAGCCGACGATTGCGGCGCGGGGAGGCATGCGGCTGATTTTCTTTGAGCCGGTGTAGGTCAGTTCGGAGAAGCGTTCCCGGCGGTTGAAGTGCGCCTTTGGCTCAAGCGCTGCGATAGCGCTTCGCATGGTGTCAGAGCCCATGAAGAGCGTCTCGTGCAGGCCGCGCGCGCGCAAAAGGCGGTCGGTGAAGACGTGGCCACGTTCGGGGTCGGCGCAGAGCTGGATTTCGTCCACGGCGAGGAAATCCACGCCGATGCCTTCGGGCATCGCCTCAACGGTACAGACCCAATACTGCGTGCGGTCCGGGACGATGCGTTCTTCCCCGGTGACCAGGGCGACGAACGACGGGCCCCGGATCGCAACGATGCGGTCATAAACTTCGCGCGCGAGCAGCCGAAGCGGCAGACCAATGATGCCGCTGCGATGCGCAAGCATACGCTCAATCGCATAGTGCGTCTTACCGGTGTTGGTTGGGCCGAGCACCGCGACAATGCGGCCTTGGGATTGGGACATAAGAAATGCGGTCTCGGGTAATGCGGGTCCGGGGGGTTAAAGCGGATCGCGCAGGGCGGAGCAAGCGCGGGCATTTACCACGGACGCCGTGTAACGTTTACTTTTCGTTAGTCCTGTCAAATCAAAGCCACAATCTTGCGCTAGTTTGGAAAAGTTAAGCCGTGTTTTTGTTTTTGTAACCAGTTGAGTATATTGCCCTATGACGTGTGGATTCCAACACTGTATGGGCCGGCATGAGTGTCTTTTGAAAGATACTTCGCCCTGCCCCGAATTCGAATGCTCCCAGACCTTGATGGAAATTGGCCGCTCGCGCAGCCGTATGACCTCCTATTCCCGAAAGGGATTTGTGGACGTGGATGCGCTTGTGGGGACCGAGCAAGGGGCAACGGCCCGAATACAATCACGACAAACGGTTTTTTAGCGCCGGTTTCAGCCGTCCGCCTCGGGCAAAAGCGCCTCTAGCACCGCATAAGCGCTTTCGCCGTTCCATTCGGCTTCACCGCGCATTCGGGCAATCTCGTTGCCGTCTGGATCGAGGATCAGCGTGATTGGCAGGCCAAGGACAGCCATGTCGCGGGCCAGTGCAGAGCGTGGATCAAGGTATTTCGGCAGGTTCTCGACGCCGATTTCCTCAAAGAAGCGGTCTATGGCGGGCTGAGGGTTGCGACCTGTAGCGATTGTGACGACCTCGAATGAGTCGCCGCCAAAATCGGTCTGGATATCAGACAGCATCGGCATTTCTTTGCGGCACGGCGCGCACCATGTGGCCCAGAAGTTGACCAGCACGTGCTTGCCTTCGAAATCAGCAAGCGTGAATTCGCCGCCTGATGGGTCAGTGAAGGTCTTGGACGACACAGCCTTGGGGTCGGAGAAGATCAGCTTCTTCATCATCCCCTCGCGCGCCGCTTCTGCCGCCGCAATATCTGCGTGGGCGGCGTTTGCACCAAGGACGAGGGCCGTGTAGAGGACGGCTGAGATATAACGCATGGGTCCCTCCGAAGGACGATTACTGATGACCGACAACGCAAATTCGATGTGGGGCGGCCGCTTTGCCGCTGGACCGGACGCGATCATGGAGGCAATTAACGCCTCGATCGGGTTCGACAGACGACTGGCAGGCCAAGACATCGAAGGCTCGCGCGCCCATGCCGCCATGTTGGCGGCCACGGGCATCATCGAACCTAGCGACGCTGAAACGATCCGGGAAGGTCTCCTCACGGTTTTGTCAGAGATTGAGACGGGCACATTTCAGTTTTCGACTGCGCTGGAAGACATTCACATGAATGTTGAGGCGCGCCTGAAGGATTTGATCGGGGAACCTGCGGGGCGCTTGCATACGGGCCGCAGCCGGAACGATCAGGTAGCTCTCGATTTTCGGATGTGGGTGCGCGATCAGTGCGATGGCGCGATCATGGGGATCGAAGCGTTGCAGAAGGCGCTTTTGTCGCAGGCCGAAGCGGGTGCCGACTGGGTGATGCCGGGGTTCACGCATTTGCAGACAGCGCAGCCTGTGACGTGGGGCCATCACATGATGGCTTACGTTGAAATGCTGGGTCGGGATGCGTCGCGGTTTTCGGATGCGCGGGCACGGATGAACGAGTCGCCTCTCGGCGCGGCTGCTTTGGCGGGCACGTCTTTCCCGATAGATCGCGAGATGACAGCGAAGGCACTTGGCTTTGACCGCCCGGCCGCGAATTCGCTGGATGCAGTGGCGGATCGTGATTTTGCATTGGAGTATCTTTCGGCTTCTACGATTTGTGCGATGCATCTTTCCCGGTTTGCCGAGGAACTGGTGATCTGGTCGTCGGCGCAGTTTCGTTTCGTGGTCATGTCGGACCGGTTTTCGACCGGGTCATCCATCATGCCGCAAAAGAAAAATCCGGACGCAGCCGAGCTTGTCCGAGCGAAGATCGGGCGGATTCTTGGGGCAACTGTCGGGTTGTTCACCGTGATGAAGGGGCTTCCGCTGACCTATTCAAAAGACATGCAGGAAGACAAAGAGCAGGTCTTTGATGCTGCCGACAGTCTAATGCTTGCCCTAGCGGCGATGGAGGGCATGGTCAGAGATATGCGTGCGAACGAGGCGCCTTTACGCATTGCTGCGGCCTCTGGGTTTTCGACGGCCACCGACCTTGCCGACTGGTTGGTGCGCGAAGCGGGGTTGCCGTTTCGCGATGCGCATCACGTGACCGGACGTTTGGTGGCGATGGCCGAGAAACAGGGCTGTGATCTGCCGGATCTGACGCTGGATCAGATGAAATCCGCTCATGACGCGATCACAGAAGGTGTGTTTGACGTCCTTGGCGTGGACAATTCGGTGAGAAGTCGCACATCTTATGGAGGCACTGCACCCGATCAGGTGCGTGCGCAGATAAAACGCTGGAAGGAACGTCTGGTATGATGAAAAAGCTTGCAATCCTCTTGGCCGTTCTCGTGACGGCGGCCTGTGAAAACCCGCAACTTGGCATCGGCGCGACATTCGGCAGCGGCGGGATGAGCGTTTCGCCAACCGTTTCCGGAAATGTCAGTGGCGCACGCGTTGAGGTGAGCGGATGAGACCAATTCTGGCGCTGGCGTTTCTGGTTCTGGCCGCTTGCGGTGTTGACGGGGATCCAGAGCCTGTTTCGGGCGGGATCACTGTCAGTGGTGAAGCGAAAATCGGTGTCCGGGGAACGCTGTAGATGTCGGCCCTGAGAATGGTTTATCTAGCGCTTGCTGTTTGGGGCGCAATCCACCCGATGTACTATTTCGTAACCTATATGCGCGAAACCGGCACCGGACTTAGCGGTTTGATTGATGCGTGGTACGTGAATGCGTCAACCACCGGACTGACCTGGGATCTGACGATTGCGGCGATTGCTTTGACCGTGTGGATCATCGCGGAAACCGTGGTGCGCAAGAACTGGCTGGCGCTTTGGGGCATCCCGGCGACATGGTGCATTGGCGTTAGCTGTGGTCTACCGCTTTATCTGTTCCTGCGCACGCGCATCCCCAAGTGAGGACGTTATGACGAACACTTTGTATCAGGGCGATCTGCCAGACGATCTGGATCTGGGCGACATGGTTGCCATCGATTGCGAGACGATGGGGCTTAACCCGCATCGCGATCGTCTCTGTCTGGTGCAGCTGTCGGGTGGCGATGGGAATGCGCATCTGGTGCAGATCGCCAAGGGGCAGACCAGCGCGCCGAATTTGGAGCGTTTGTTGACCGATCCCGAGGTTCTGAAGCTGTTTCATTTCGGACGCTTTGATATTGCCGCGATGTTTCACGCATTCGGGGCGCTTACGGCGCCGGTGTATTGCACCAAGATCGCCTCGAAGCTGATACGGACCTACACGGATCGTCACGGGCTGAAGAATCTGCTGGATGAGCTTTTGAGCATCGATATTTCGAAGCTGCAACAGATGAGCGATTGGGGCGCGCCTGAATTGAGCGAGGCGCAGTTGAATTATGCAGCGTCCGATGTGCTTTATCTTCATGCCATGCGCGACAAGCTGAACGAACGTCTTGAACGCGAAGGGCGTATGGATTTGGCGCAGGCGGCGTTTGATTTTCTGCCGACGCGGGCGCAGCTTGATCTGGCGGGTTGGCCTGAGATTGATATTTTCTCGCATTGACCGCAGCGATGGAGGGGGTGTCTGCTCCGGCCCCCTTTGGCGGACCTCCACCGAGGATTTTTAAATCCACAGAAACAGCCGATCGGCGGGAAGGCGACCATAGCGGCGCTTGCCGGTTTCTAATCGTCAGTTCAGTCCTTATATGAGCAGTAAGATGGCTTCGGTTGATAATTCATATTCGCGGCTGGTTCTCTGGCTGAAAGTGGCGCTGCCTTTGGCGGCACTGGCTATATTATCAACGCTTTTTTTGCTGGCGAAAGCGCTCGATCCGGAGGCTGCTATTCCTTACGCAGATGTGGATGTGGAACAGCTTTTGCGTGATCAGGGGATCACGCGGCCGTCGTTTGGCGGAGTGACGCCGGACGGTGCGGCCTTGTCGATAAGTGCGGCGGCGATCCGTCCGGGTGAAAGTATCCGCAACGAGGTTATCGGGACCGAATTGGAGGCAACCATTGATCTGCCGGGCGGGACATCAGTCCGCATCACCAGCCCGGAAGGTACGATTGATATGGCCGCCAAGGTGGTGCTTTTGCAGGGTGGCGCGCGCTTGGAAAGTTCAATTGGGTATACGGTTGAAAGTGCGAATATTGTGACCCGGTATGACGAGGTTCGGGTGGCGACCGGCGAAGCTGTTGAGGCGACCGGACCTGGAGGGCGGATTACCGCAGGGGCCATGGGGCTTGACCGAAACGCAGCGAATGGCGCCTATGTTCTTGTTTTCAAAGATAGCGTTCGCCTGATATACGAACCGCAACCTTAAGGAGCCGCCACGCGTGACCCGTTTTCTGTTCGTCCTTGCCGTTTTGCTAAGTTTTCCCGCAGCCCTTGTGGCGCAAGGCACGTCTATTGCGCTGAGCACTGGTGCATATGACAGCGGTTTGCCGGTGGAGGTTTCTGCCGATGAACTGAGCGTAGATCAGGGCAGCGGCGAGGCGATTTTCGATGGTAATGTTCTTGTCGTTCAAGGGGATTTGCGGATGTCGGCCGGCAAGGTTGTCATCGTTTACGCGACAGGCGACAGCGGCAGTACAAACGGAATTGCACGGCTTGTAGCATCCGGTGGCGTGACCTTTGTGACGGCGACGGATGCGGCTGAGGCAGAAACAGCAGATTATTCGATTGAAGGCGGGACCGTGACTTTGACGGGCAACGTGCTTTTGACCCAAGGGCAAACGGCGATTTCCGGCGAAAAGCTGGTGATTGATCTGGCAGCGGGCAGCGGGCGCATGGAAGGCCGCGTGCGCACTGTGATCGGTGGAGGCAACAACTGATGGTGCCCAACCTCTTAGTTGCGGAGGGCGATCAGGGTCTGAAGATTCGGAATTTGCGCAAATCCTATCGCAAACGGCCAGTTATCCGCGACGTTAGTCTTGAGTTGAGACGAGGCGAGGTCGTCGCGCTTTTGGGGCCGAACGGATCAGGCAAGACAACGTGTTTTTATTGTATCGCGGGCCTCGTAATGCCGGACGGCGGGCAGGTTTTGATTGATGGACAGGACGTATCGACCTTTCCGATGTACCGACGCGCAAAGCTAGGTATTGGCTATTTGCCTCAGGAAAGATCTATTTTTCAGGGGCTTAGCGTCGAAGACAACATTCTTGCGATCCTTGAGATTGTTGAGAAAGACCGGACGAAGCGGCGTGAGCGGCTTGATCAGTTGTTGAACGAGTTCTCAATCGCGCACCTGCGCCGCACCCCTTCGGTTGCTTTGTCCGGCGGTGAACGGCGACGGTGCGAGATAGCGCGCAGTCTGGCCGCGAACCCAAAATATCTGTTGTTGGACGAGCCGTTTCCCGGAGTGGACCCGATTGCCGTTGGCGACATCCGCGATCTTGTAATAGATCTTAAAGAACGCGGTATTGGCGTGTTGATCACCGATCATAACGTCCGTGAAACGCTTGAAATTGTGGACCGCGCTTATATTCTTCATAACGGTGAAGTCTTGATGAGTGGCACGGCAGAAGAGGTGGTTGCGGACGAGAAAGTGAAGCGTGTGTACCTTGGCGATAGCTTCCGAATCGTTTGAAACACGCAATCCAACCATTGACAGCGAACGCTGATTTATCGCCAAATAAGGCTAATGATGGACCAAATGTCCTTGCATAACTGCCCGAACCAGCCGCCGAAACTGCGGACGGCTTTCGGCTATCCTCCAACAATTAACGACCTGTTTAAGCCCCTGTTTTAGGGGTTTTAGACGACTTTCAACTGTCCATAGGGAGACCCGTATGCGCTATCAGATTACCGGCAAACAGATCGACATTGGCGAAGCTCTTCAAACCCATGTGAAGGACAATCTGACTGAAGTTATTGAAAAATATGCCGGGCGGCCCACAGATGCGTCCATCGTATTTTCACGCGATGCTCACGAATATGTCTGTGAGGCGACGGTACACCTCTCCACCGGACTGACAGCACAAGCCAAGGCGCGTGCGACTGAAATCTATGCTTCTTTCGATGGCTGCTCCGAAAAAATGGAGAAACAGCTTCGGCGATACAAGCGGAGGCTGAAAGATCACCACAAAGATCGCACGACTCCGGTTGAACTATTGCAAGGCTCCTCGTATATCCTCGCCGCATCTGATGAACCGGAAGAATTAGAACCTGAGACCCTTCAGCCTATGATCATTGCCGAGATGGAGGTTAAGATACCTTGGCTATCTGTCGGCGAAGCTGTGATGCAAATGGAATTGGCAGGGGCTCCGGTGTTGGTCTTCCGCAACGAGAAGCAGGACACCGGCGTCAATATCGTCTATCGCCGCGATGACGGAAATATCGGGTGGATTGACCCGGACTAAAGACAAGCGGACCGCGCCATGTTTTAGGCAAAGCCCCAGGGGATACGAAGCGTAATGGAACTGGCTACAATTCTGCGTTCGGACGCAGTGAAAGCTTTGCATGGTGCGACAAGCAAAAAGCGCCTGTTTCAGGAGATTGCTGACGTTGCGAACAGCGTCAGCGGTCTTAACCTAACCGATGTCTGTTCCGCCCTTCAGGAGCGCGAGAACCTTGGGCCGACCGGTGTGGGTCACGGTGTAGCCCTTCCGCATGCGCGGCTGCGGGATGTTGACGACGTGTTTGGGATCTTCATCCGGCTAGAGAAATCGCTAGATTTCGGTTCGGTCGACCGTCAACCAGTCGATCTGGTCTTCGCGCTTCTGGCGCCCGAAGACGCAGGCGTTGAGCACTTGAAGGCTCTGGCGTTGGTCTCGCGAACGATGCGGGACGCAAATATTTGTGCAAAACTTCGCGCGAACAACGACCCCGCGACGTTGCACACGATTCTGACGGAAACGCGGAACGTTCAAGCCGCCTGAGGCGGCTCCCAGCGGTCAAACCCAAACGTCATGAAATCGCGCTGGTCGGAGGCGCGGGTTGCGCCGTCGAGCGCCGCGTCGCGGACATCGGCCAGCGCGAAGGGTGTGGACGCTGAGAATTCGCTTTGGGCAGGTGGGCCGGTGACGCCCGCTTCCTTTGTGATATCGCTCAGACCTGTTGCGAGGGCGTCTTCACGGATCACGCGATCTGGAAGTGCGAAGTCGGTGATCGCTTGCAGCAAAATGCCCTGATTGGCCCGTGTGGTGTCGACCCGAAGCGGCGTCGGTCCGCCCAGATTACCCTTGAGAAAACCGGGGAACACCAGAAACGCCGCGCGTTGGTTGGCGGGGCTCCATGCTGTGTCTGATCCGTTTGGGAACAGCGGCACACCATATCGGTCGATCAGATCGGCGTCAGACAGATCGTCTTAGTCGATGTGAAGCGCGGTCTGTCCGGTGGTTTGAAGGAACCGGGCAAGGTTGGTCTGAAATGACGCCAGAGTGTTCAGAAAATCAGCATAATCATTGCCGTCTAACTGCACTTTTGCAGCGCGTGCGGCGGTCAGGCCTCCGAACCAACCTTGCGCCGTTTTGCGAGCCACCTTCAGCGTTACTTAGCTGTCGATGGGGCGGCGCGTGAGGATGATCTTGGCAGCTATAGGGTGTTCACGACACGTGGGGCCCATGGTCATAGAGCAGCCGAAGCCCGGCATGCCTTCGCCGGTGGGCTGCATGGCTTCGGTGACGCGAACCGGATCGGATTCGCGCGCGGTCATGGATGGACCGAATTGCAAGATCTGCTTGGGGTGGCCGAAGAAGTGCGGGACGAAGAGGTCACCCTGGACGGTGATGTCGGGGAACGCAGCGAGGTGTTCTTCCAAAAGGTTCGAGCCGTTGCGCATTCCGCCGAGGACAACCCAATGGTGAAATTCATGCGGAGCTTCGACCCCTGCGATCGGTCCGGCTGTATGCGGGTTGATACCCCTACTGCCCAGGTCTTGCAGGAAGGTGGCAAGGTGGTTCATGTCGCGAAGCGCCTCCATCACGGTCAAAGGCGGACGCCCCCGGCACCAAGGGATCTTTAAAACGGACCGCTAAGGTTCGGCGAGGGGCTTCCAGCACCTCGGCAAGGGTCGAGACACGGACCCAAGCACAGGTGCGCCGTTCGCACAGAAGATCCAAAAGGCGTGTTTCGCACTTTTGCAGGTGGGCCGCCTACCGGCGCAGGCTGTGAACCAGCTTGACTGCTTCCGACGGGACCCGAAATGGGGCGCAGCGACTAAATTAGTTCGAAGACACGGTCGAAGTGTTTTTCCCACGTTGGCAGCCCATAAGCGAGCAATTCAGCGCGGCGTTTCGTCCTTTGCGCCAAGTCTTCAGTGGCCAACCCCCGTATGGCCTGGAACCATTGATACATATCGGCTGGATCTGCGTAAATAGGCATGTCGCCCAGAAACAACTCTACCGTGCGCAGAGGCGCAGAAATCGACGGAACGCCAAGCGCTGTCGCCTCAAACGGGGGGAGACCGAAGCCCTCGGCATGGCTTGGGAACAACAGTGCGGTTGCTCCGGCAAGTTGCGCCTTCATTTCTTTATCGGCGAGCGAACCCAGTTCGAACACGGTCCTGCCGACGTGTGGCGAATTATCGAGCCAGTCAAAGACGGCCGGGTTTTTCGAACCACGCGCGCCGATGATCCGCAGGTCGGGGATACGGCTTGCGTCCATCTTGCGGTGCATCCGGTCCCAGATGTCGAAAAGAAGTTTGTGGTTCTTGCGTGGTTCGATCGTGCCAAGAATAACGAAGTAGGGCTTGTCACTTTTC
>NZ_CALJXO010000170.1:0-15394 GCF_937988555.1 uncultured Boseongicola sp.
TCGCCCCCCCGGTCACAGGCAATGGAATCGTCACAGATAAAATATGAATTGTGGTGTGTATCCGCTTGTATCCAAATCGTTTACCCCGATCCAATTGTTGGATGACTTCCGAGCCGACGGGCGGTAGTTTCGCGCCTGCAGCGGGCCAGAAGGCGATTGCGCCATCTTCTTCCTTAACGATCGTGGCAATCTCAATCCCATTCTTAGACAAAAACCCGGAATCACGTGACTAACCGCGGCGAGTTGGATTGAAAATGGAGTGATCAAGAACGATCCCACAAAGAACCGTGACCACAACAACCCGCCCGGGCGGGGTCTAAAAATAAGCGTCCCGAAAGAGCGGCTCGATCATAGCTTAGCCCTTGAACACAGATGGCAAGATACGCTCGTCACCGTCCAACCAGTCAGGGACAGGAAGGTTCTTTGACCGAAGGAATGCCGGGTTGAACAGCTTTGACTGATAGCGGCTACCGTAGTCGCACAGAATAGTTACGATATTATGCCCCGGGCCCATGTCACGAGCCATCCGCATCGCGCCGGCCACATTGATGCCCGACGAGCCCCCAAGGCAAAGCCCCTCATCGCGCAGCAAATCAAACACAATCGGCAAAGCCTCGACGTCTTTCACTTTGTAGACGTCATCTGGTGTGAAGCCCTCAAGGTTTGCGGTCACACGCCCCTGCCCGATGCCTTCAGTGATGGAATCGCCCGGAGCCGGGTCTTTGCCTGTATAAAGTTTATAAAGCCCCGACCCGTCAGGATCAGATAGCGCGACCTTCACGCCTTTGGGCTGCAACGCCTCGCCCACACCCGCCAAGGTTCCGCCGGAACCAACAGAGCAAACAAACCCGTCAACCGAACCATCGGTCTGATCCCAGATTTCCGGCCCGGTCATTTCCACATGGGCGCGCCGGTTTGCTGTGTTGTCAAACTGGTTCGCCCAAATAGCACCGTTCGGCGCGGTCTCGGCCAGCCTGGCGGCAAGACGCTCGGAATAGTGAACATAGTTATTTGGGTTTTTGTAAGGAACAGCAGGGACTTGGACAAGCTCCGCGCCACAAAGGCGGATCATGTCCTTTTTTTCCTGACTTTGCGTTTCAGGGATCACAATCACCGTCTTGAAGCCCATCGACGCCCCAACCAGCGCAAGACCGATGCCAGTATTCCCGGCCGTCCCCTCGACAATCGTGCCACCGGCGCGCAGCCTGCCGGACGCCACCGCATCGCGGATAATATAAAGCGCGGCACGGTCCTTAACTGACTGGCCGGGGTTCAGAAATTCGGCCTTCCCAAGGATTTCGCACCCCGTGGCCTTGGACGGGCCTCGCAGACGGATCAGGGGTGTGTTGCCAACGGCTTCGGCAAGATCAGCGCGCACATGCATGAGGGCAGCTCCTATCAGTGTTGCGCACCGTCCTAAGGGGCCGCACAGCAGGTTTCAATGGAGTGCTGCCCGCCGACGAGCACAGCTGCTAGCCAAGCCGATGGCGTTCGTTTTGAAGCCAAAGCGCCGACAACACCAAAGGGCCCGTGTTTGCAGCGCCGCTTTGCACCAAGTCCATCAACAAACTGAACGGAATGACGTGAGACATGATATCCTCGTTTTCGCCAGCCAATCCCCCGATGTGGCCGTCCTTCCCGCTTAAATCGCACGTCGCAACGAAGCTGGTCAGGTGTTCACTGACTGCTGCAGGTGTAGGGTAATAACTGGCGATGCGATGCAGATCGCGCGCCACAACTCCGGTCTCTTCGCGAAGCTCGCGTAGCGCTGCATCTTCCGGTGTCTCAAAAGGGTCAATGCGCCCTGCGGCAGGTTCGACACACCAAGGGTTTGCGTCGCCTCGGCTGAATGCACCGTGACGAAACTGTCGAATGACCAGCACCTGATCAGTTGCGGGATCATAGGGCAGCACCGTAACCGCATCGCCCCCCAAAAGAGAAATACGCTGAACTTCGTTGCTGCGACCACCAGCAAAGGTCTGGAATTGCAGTGTTTCCTCTACAACGTCGAAGAAATCCATCAATGGTCGATGGCTTGACTTGATCGCCACATCTTCGCGTGTTGGTGATGGATCAAAAGCCGAGGGCGAAGGCGACATGCGTGCCCTCAAACGACTTGCCGCGCGATTGCGTACCTGGCCGAATAACTGCGCGGCCTCCTGGGGTGTTTTATTCGCATAAAGGCCGATATAGTCGCGTGCGGCCTCACGGGTCAGGATGCCAAACTTGGATTGCCAATCGGTTAAAGACCATAGGGCACCGGGCGTCCAGCGTCTGGGCTCGGCGAAATAGACCTCGGCAGCCGTTTCGGCTTCCCCCTGCACTACTGTGCAAGGCAAAAGATAATACCCGAACCCAACTTCATAGAAATCAAGCCGCGCTTTGGCGGCTGCGCTGATCTCAACCAAAATCCCCTCGGCAGTCTCGCCATCGGCTTCGACAATGATTGGAAACGACTGGTCCTTGGCCCAGAACACGGCGTGATCGCCAAGGGTTGCAGGCGACGCAAACACCGCCTCTCCAGCGACAATTTCAAGCAGCGTAAGGTCGCACAACGTCCCGTATAGGAAAACCGTTGAATGCGACGTCACGACCAGCGTCGTGCAAAGAACTCTGTGAACCAGGATACGAAGACGGTTCCAACAATCGCTGGGAGGACTACATCCTGGACGGCCGCGATTTTCGCGTATCCTACAAAGAGTTGCGCCATTTCCTGAAGAGCCTCAACAGGGCCATCATAATAGAGCTTCATTGAGCGGCCGAGCATTTCGTACCCTGCCCAGCAAAGCAAGGACCAGAAAACCGTCGCTGCAAGCGTTGTAAAGCCATAGCCGAATGCATGCCGATAAGATTTTCCAGCGCGCCTTCCCAAAATGGTCCAGCCCATAATGAAGCCTATCAAGCCGTTCACCGGAGCGAACCAGCCAAGCCGCGACCCTTCCGGTAAAAGAGGTTTGACAAGATCCGTCAAAAAATACGCGAGCGCGGCAAAGATCATCGCGCCAATAAGTTTTGCGCCCGTGGGCATCGTTTTGTTATCCCGGTTTAGTGACCGTAATCTGAGTTACGTCAATACTTCCGGCGTGAAAGCCCGCAGCGCAAGAGGTTAGATAGAAATTCCACATTCTTCGGAAGCGATCGTCGAATCCGCGCAACGTTTTTACTTCTTCCCATCTTGCGTTGAAAGTCTCGTGCCACCTTCGCAATGTCTGACTGTAGCTTTCGCCGAACTCGATGGACTGCAGAACGCGCAGACCCGCCCTTTCTACTTCGGCCGTAAGGACAGCCGGAGACGGAAGCATGCCCCCCGGGAAAACATATTTTTGAATAAAATCAACACCTTTTCGGTAGACTTCGAAGCGGTGGTCTTCCACAGTAATGATTTGAAGCGTCGCCGAACGGCCCGGCTTTAAGCGTTCGCGAAGCGTGTCAAAATAGACCGGCCAGTACCTTTCACCGACCGCTTCGAACATCTCGATCGAAGCAATTCCATCATAAACCCCGGTTTCGTCGCGATAATCTTGCAACTTAATGTCAACCTTGTCGGAAAGGCCCGCGCGCACCATGCGTTCGACAGCATAGTCATATTGCTCTTGCGATATCGTTAACCCTGTGACCTTTAAACCGCGCTGACCCGCCGCATATTCAGCAAAGCCACCCCACCCGCAGCCGATCTCAAGCACGTGGTCACCTGGATGAACGCCCATCTGGTCGACCATGCTTTCGTATTTTTGTTCCTGAGCCTTTTCAATGTCTTCCTGACCGGTCTTAAACAGTGCCGACGAATACGTCATCGTGTCGTCAAGCCAGAGACTGTAGAAATCATTACCCAGATCATAATGACGCGAAATGTTCTTCTTGGCCTGCGTTTTCGAGTTGTTGTTCATCCAGTGGCGCATCCGTTCGAAGGCGCGCACCACGGCCATGCCGCGGAAACTATAGTAAAGGTCATCGTTGTCTTCGTGGACCACGTCCATGAACGCCTGAAGGTCAGGCGTTGACCACCAACCTTCAAGGTAAGCCTCTGAAAACCCAAGATCTCCTTCTCGGATCAGGCGAGCGAAGACGTCCGGATTATGGATGTGCAATTCGGCAACTGGACCCGGATTCAGACCCTCGACACGGAAAACACGCCCGTCATCCAGATGAAAATCCATCCGACCGTTTTGAAGCTTGCCCGCAAGTGAGTAAGCAGTTGAAAAGTAACGCGGAAGATCCTTTTGACCTTCAAGTGCTGTCAGTGGCGTCATGACCAATCCCCTGATGACGTCACATAAAAACTAACGCGTAAATTCAATTCATCAACCTTTTCTTAAGGTTAATTTGAAGGCAGGATGCAGTCTGGAATGCAGTCGGGTTACCTGAAGCAAAATTGATCAAGAAATCCTGCTTTCGACACCCAAAACCAACGTCGGTACTGCGTCGGGGCAGGCGTCCGCAGCTTTGGGGCAGCTTTTACGCCTTACACCCTAAGATCGCGAAACACCGCCGGAAGCTGTTCGGGAAGGTCTTCAGCAATCAGTCCCGGTCCAAAGTGGCGCGCACAGGCGGCGTGGAGCCATGCGCCAGTCCCCGCAGCCTCAAGGGGCTGCATCCCGCGCGCCATCAATCCGGTGATGAAACCGGCAAGCACGTCACCAGAGCCCGCCGTTGCAAGCCAAGGGGCCGCCGCCTCGCCGGTTGATTTGATGATAACCGCCTGCCTTGCGGGATCGGCAACAATTGTTTCGGGACCTTTCAACAAGACAGTGCAGCCCGCACGCGCCGCCGCCGCGCAAACTGCGTCAACTTGAGTGCCGGCCTGAAGCATTTCGGCAAGATCGGGGAAGAGCCGCCTGAATTCACCGGTATGCGGCGTCAGGATGCAGCCGGGATGCAGCGCCGCAAAGAGCACATCCGCGTTGCGTTCAAAACGCGAGAGCGCATCTGCGTCCAAAACGGTCGCACGCTTGGCCTTCAGAGCCGCCAGAACCATCGCCTGCGTGTCTGGTCCAAGACCAAGTCCTGGCCCAAGGCAAAGCACGTTCAAGCGCGCATCTTCCAGCGCCTCGGTCAGCCCTGGCGCGCCATCAAGCGGGCGACACATAATCGCGGTTGAATGCGTCGCAATCTCGTACAGCGCCGAACGGGGACACCCGAGGGTTACTAGTCCCGCACCGATCCGCAAAGCGCCACGCGCGGCCAGCCGCGCCGCACCTGTCTTGCCTGGACCACCGGTCAGAACAAGCGCATGGCCGTGTGCATATTTGTGGGCATCCGCGGATTTTGAGAGCGCGCCGAGGCGGAGCGATTGCGCGGTGATCTCGGTCAGTTCCATGAATTTTATGCCTCCGGCGGGGATTTTCTGGACCCAAAGACTTACAGTCCAATGTCCATAACAATGAGTTTGCCGACCATGCTTGCGCCCTCTCCTTTTGTGTGGCCCAGTTTCGGGGCGTGGAAAGTGACGGTGAGATCAGGTTTCAGGGGAAATGTGGTGAGACGTTCGCCAGTATCCGCGTCGATGCCGCTTAGGATGTCGACGGCGACAAGTTTGTTGGCTTGCCAGTTGCGCTCGTAGGCGATGGCGTTGAAGGCGGCGGCGACGACGTCTGGCAATGGGCGGGTAAGGCCGATGCCGAACACCGCGTCGATCCAAACATCCGTGGGCGGATCAGCAAAGCGCATATCGCGGCCTTCAAACGGGATCAGCGGTGAGACGACGCCGCCGGTCGATGCAAAAGTGATCGCATTGGTTTTGGCGTCCTGTGGCATGGCGTCGATGCTGCCATAGTGGAACACCTCGACGTCCCAGCCGTAGTCGCGAAAGCGGTTGGCGATGACAAATCCGTCGCCACCATTGTTGCCCGGCCCCGCCAGAATACCGACGCGACGCGGCTGCATCAAAAGCTCGGGCCATGTCTCGAAAATGGCCTTCACGACGGCTTTGCCTGCACGGTCCATCAACTCGAGGCCCGTCACCGCGCCGCTTTCTATTGCCGCCGTTTCTATCGCGCGCATCTCGGCGGATGTTATGGGGTCCGTCATGAGCCTGCCTCCATTTGTCATCTTTGTCGGAAATCACCCGGCCAGACGCAAGGGATCACGCGCGCGATTCAATTACGTCCTTTTTTTGTGCGACATGCGCAAATATTAAGCATAATAAGTGCAATGTCGCGAGGCCACCCAACCGCACCCCGCCCTTACGTTGTGGCCGGTCGCACTGCATGGTCTCACCCTAGAAAACGCGCTGTAAGGGAGTGTAGCAATGAAAAAAGTCGAGGCCATTATCAAACCGTTCAAATTGGACGAGGTAAAGGAGGCACTCCAAGAAGTTGGCGTGCAAGGATTGAGCGTTTTGGAGGTCAAGGGATTTGGTCGCCAAAAGGGCCATACAGAATTGTACCGCGGTGCGGAATACGTCGTCGACTTCTTGCCCAAAGTGAAAATTGAGGTCGTCCTTGCAGACGATCAGGTCGATGCCGCCATTGCAGCGATCATCGACGCAGCAAAAACAGACAAAATCGGCGACGGCAAAATCTTTGTGTCGGACGTCAGCCAAGCCATTCGCATCCGAACCGGTGAAGCCGGTGAAGAAGCGCTGTAAACTAAAACTTACTAGATCAGAGAAAAAGGGTCGCACCTATGAGCAACAAGGACATGTTGAAAACCATCAAGGATGAAGATGTCGAATACGTCGACATCCGTTTTACCGATCCGCGCGGCAAGCTGCAGCACGTGACGGTCATGGCGGATCAGGTCGATGAGGACTTCCTTGAAGAAGGCTTCATGTTTGACGGATCATCCATTGCCGGTTGGAAGTCGATCGATAAGTCTGACATGAAGCTGATGCCAGATGCGTCGTCGGCGTATATGGACCCGTTTTTTGCTGAAAAAACGATCGCGGTACATTGCTCGATCGTCGAGCCTGACACCGGTGAAGCCTATGATCGCGACCCGCGCGGCACGGCTGAAAAGGCAGAAGCATACCTCAAGTCTTCGGGCATTGGCGATGTGGCCTACATGGGTCCGGAAGCCGAGTTCTTCTTGTTTGACGACGTGCGTTTTTCGGTTGAGATGAACAAAGTCTCCTACCAGGTCGATGCGATCGACGCGTCATGGAACACCGACACCGACTACGAGATGGGCAACATGGGCCATCGCCCGGGTATTAAGGGCGGCTACTTCCCTGTTCCACCAATTGACGACGCACAGGACATTCGTTCCGAGATGCTATCGACAATGAAACGGATGGGTATGAAGGTCGACAAGCACCACCACGAAGTGGCGTCTTGTCAGCACGAGCTTGGCCTGATCTTTGGGTCGGTCACCGAGCAAGCCGACCATCTTCAGAAGTATAAGTATGTGATCCATCAAGTGGCGCATGCCTACGGCAAGACAGCGACATTCATGCCAAAGCCGATCGCGGGCGACAACGGCACCGGCATGCACGTGAACATGTCTATCTTCAAAGACGGCAAGCCTCTGTTTGCAGGCGATAAATACGCCGACATGTCTCAGGAAGCGCTGTATTTTATCGGCGGTATTCTGAAGCACGCCAAAGCGTTGAACGCGTTCACTAACCCATCAACCAACAGCTACAAGCGTCTGATCCCAGGCTTTGAAGCACCGGTTCTACGTGCCTATTCGGCAAACAACCGTTCGGGTTGTGTTCGTATCCCATGGGCTGAAAACCCGAAGGCAAAGCGCGTCGAGGCTCGCTTCCCTGATCCGTCCGCAAACCCATATCTGTGCTTTGCGGCGCTGCTTATGGCCGGTCTTGACGGCATCAAAAGCAAGATCGATCCGGGCGAAGCCATGGACAAAGACCTGTACGATCTGCCTCCAGAAGAGCTGGAAGGTATTCCAACGGTTTGCGCGTCCTTGCGCGAGGCTATGGAAGAGCTTGAAGCCGACATGGACTTCCTGCTTCAGGGCGATGTGTTCACCAAAAGCCAGATCGAAGGCTACATGGACCTTAAGTGGGAAGAGATTTACGCCTACGAACACACACCACACCCGATTGAGTTCAAAATGTACTACAGCTGCTAATCGGAGCGGTTGTGAATTTGAGAGAGGGCGCTCCGCTTGGGGCGTCCTTTTTTCGTCGGCCCGACGTATTTATTTAGGCGTCCGCGGTGGGAACGATACGCACAGTCAGAGCACCTCTGCGCTTGAAAGCCCGCCGCGCTATCGAACCTATTGATTAGCGCGCAGCGCGGGTAATAGCTCGCCCGCAGGCGGAAAACCGGAACCAAAACGTCAGGTCCGGACCGCATGGACGCAGTGATCCGGTGGTCCCAACGAATCAGAAGTTAATTTGAACTGAGGCCTGAACGCAGCACCAGCAATCCATTTGAATCCGCCTTCGCCACAATCCGGCATAGAACCAAACGTTCAAAAGGCAGCCTCACCCGCGATGGCATGCTGCACATGATGTTCAAGCTGGGGCAATGTGCCGAACAAAATTGGCGAAGGTTACGCGGGTTCGACTATCTGGCCAAAGTCATCACAGGCGTCAAATTCAAAGACGGAATTGAAACCACACAAAACGACCAGATCGCCGCATGACCCACAATCCTCAAACACCGGATTCGACAATAACTCTCATCCGAGCTGCCACCACCATACCAAGCGAAACTGCTGGGTTAATATGGCAACCTTATAAAGGGGCTAATCCCGTAAGCCATACCGATAAGCGCCAAGCCAAATGCAAAGCCTATACCCGTCAAACCAATATCAGGGCCGGCAATAACCGCTGATCCGCAGCCAATTAAACCAATATAGATGTACCTAAGAATTCCGTGATCTATTTGTTCATTTGTCGTCTCTCTCCTGAATTCGCAGTGAACGGATGTTCAGCGCCTTATTCAAGCCTAGCCAAGAGGAAAGAGCGCTACATTGCTGCATAAAGTGTAAGAACGCCGTTGGACTTGCACAACGGCATATCCGGATTTCGGGCGTGTCATCAGCCGGACCATTAAATCAGGCGGGAGAATGCTTCACGTGCTCCATTCTCCGGCCTCCGCCGAAACAAGAGGAATTTTGCATCCGGTCACCGTCAGGTCTGGCACGCCCACTTTGCCGCTTTCCGACGCAAGCCCGTAACTCAACCCGCGCCCAATCCGGTGGGCAAGTGCGGACCACGCCCGCGCCGGTTGGTGCGGCAGTTCCTGTTCCAGCACCGTATCGAACAGCAAAAGCCAAACCGGGAAATGCTGCGAGTTCACGTTCCCCGCGGCCGCGTGGATTCGCATCGGGTTGCCGTCATATGAGCGCTGCAACAACAGCACGTTACGCCAAAACCGCCCAATCTTTTCTTCATGCTTCGGCCAGTCTGGGACATGCGCGGTAAAGACTGGCCCAAGCGCCGGGTGCGCTCGGACACGGGTGTAAAACTCCGCGACAACCTTGTCGATCTGCGCCTCCGTGACTGGGATGCGCAGTGGCATCGTCAAACCACAACGACCCAGACAACGATCAGGCTCACGACGAGATAGACAAGTGTGTTGACCATCCAGCGGATCAGACCCGCCTCGCCTTTCGGATCAACCCCGAGGCGTTCGCAAGCTTTGGTTCCGGGCCATAGAAATGCTTCTGACAACGTCATGGGGTCACTCCTTAATGCGTATTTAATATGCGCATTATCTAGCGCTTTAAATTACGCATTGCAAATGCTAAATATTGAGCATGCAACTGGATAAATTCACCGATTACGCCCTGCGCGTTCTGATGACCTTGGCTATCCGGGCGCCTGCCAGGGTGCCGACTTCTGAGATCGCGACACTCTATGGATTGTCAGAAAACCATCTTTCCAAAGTCGCAACGAGACTTGCGCGCGAGGGTTTTGTGAATTCCGAGCGAGGGCGTAGCGGCGGTCTCACGCTTGCGCGTCCGGCGAAAGATATCCTTGTGGGTGACGTTGTGCGCGCCATGAAGCGCAATGACCCGGTGGTCGAGTGTTTCGGGACCGACAAGTCCTGTCTTATCCTACCTGCCTGCGGGTTGCGCGAACCTCTGGCGCGGGCTCAGGAGGCATTCTTTGCCACATTGGATCGCTATACACTCGCTGACGTGACCCGATCGCGAACGGCACTTGCGGCATTGCTGTTTGCGTAACTGATCAACTGACTTTCAGCTTCTGGCACGTTGGGATGAATGTGAGCGCCAAACACCTATTGCGACAGGGGCCTCATGCAGCCACGCCGTGTGGCACCTGACCCAACGCGTCGCGCAGAACATCAACCCCGACCCCATCGCAATGCACGCGCTCTGACAGCACGCGGCGCCATGCGCGCGCGCCCGGACGCCCCTGAAACAGCCCCAGCATATGCCTCGACACGTTATGCAGGCGACCTCCGGAAGCAATGTGGGCTTCGATGTATGGCACCATGGCTTCGACCAGATCATGCCGAGTATCGAAAGGATCAACCGCGCCAAAAATCGTGCTATCAGCGCGCGAAAGCGTGTCCCAAGCCGTGTGGTACGCCGCGCGGCCGATCATCACGCCGTCAAGCCCCCTCGCAAGGTGATCTTGGGCCTGGTCAAGCCCTTCGATGCCACCGTTGATTGATATATGGAGGTCCGGAAAGGCCGCTTTCATCGCGTGGACAAGGTCATAATCCAAAGGTGGGATGTCGCGGTTTTCCTTTGGGCTTAGGCCCTGAAGCCAGGCTTTGCGGGCATGGATCGCCACGCGGGTCACGCCGACTTCGCGGATGCGTGAAAGGAACTCCGGAAGCACCGTTTCCGGAGTCTGCTCGTCGACACCGATGCGGCATTTGACCGTGACGGGCACGTCCACGGCCTCGATCATGGCGCCAACGCATGTTGCCACAAGATCGGGCGAATTCATCAAAACAGCGCCGAACGCGCCCGACTGTACACGGTCCGAAGGACAGCCGACATTAAGGTTTATCTCGTCATAACCCTCGCCTGCCCCGATTCGCGCGGCTTGCGCCAGTTCAGCCGAATCAGAGCCACCAAGTTGCAGCGCCACAGGGTGTTCGGCGGCATGGTAAGTCAGAAGATGGGTGGCCCCCCCCCGCACCAGCGCAGGCGCTGTGACCATTTCGGTATAAAGCAGCGTGTGGCGGCTCAGCAGACGATGGAGATACCGGCAATGACGATCCGTCCAATCCATCATTGGCGCGACAGACAGGCGGGCGGCCTTTTCGATAGGGATGGCGGTCATACCGGTGTCTCTCTTGTCGCGCGATTGCTTTCAGGGGCGATGTAGTCGCCCTTGCGCGAAAATGGAAGGCAAGGCGCGTCAGGCGCGGCGCGCACCGTCCTGCCGATCAAGAGTGGCCTCGAATTCAGATTGCGAAATGTCCGCCATAATCGCCTGTTTCATCGCGGCTTTTTGGGTCAGCGGTGCAAGCCCTGCCACGGGCGGGTCGCGATCAAGGTTGGTGGGAAAGGAATATCCCTCGGCCGTAGCCGATAGCACCGCATCAAGGGCGGCTTCGTTGATCTCGCCCGTTTGCCAGGCCCGCGACAGGACTGGAAACAGCGTTTTGCACATCCTAGTGCGGTCGATGGTTTCCATCGCGCGACCGAAAGGTGACGAGATTTGTAAAAGGTTCACCATGCGGCGGACGTCCGCGGTCGTGTTCGCGCCCGCGGCGTGAAACAGCGCCGGGCTGAACAAGATAGCGTCGCCTTTTGCCAAGGGAAGCTGGACGTGGGCTTCCTCGAAATGGGCGCGGAAATCGTCGCGTCGCCAGGCGGCATATCCCGGACGATAGGTCTGCGAGAAAGGCAATAGCTTCGTCGGCCCGCTTTCAATTGAAATGTCGCAATGCGCGATGCCACCCTGAAGCGTCATCAAGGGCGAAAGATCATGGACATGAGCGGGGTATGTGGCGCTAATTTCGGCCGACTGAAAACCAAGGTGGTAGTCACGATGCGCCTGTTGCGGCTGGCCACCGGGATGCACCAGATTCACCTGCGCGGTCATCTGATAATTGGGGCCAAGCCACGCCTCGCACGCCGCATCAATGGCGGCACTTGCGTGGTAGTGTGCAAAGACCTGCGGAGCGGCTTCGCACAACTTTTGCAGTGAATTCCAGATGCGATCGTTCGAGCCCGCGGCTGCAAAGTGGTCGGCCCCTCCGCCTGCCCCGGCTTTTTCGGCCGCGATAACGTCGTTGAAAACAGCCGTTGCCGCATCAATTGCTGCAAGGTCAGTGCAGGCGGATTTCAGAACGAACACGCCAGGTCCACTGAGCAGGATTTTGGCCCATTCCACCATCAGGACGCGGCGTTGCTCTGGTTCGGCCAGCATCTCTTTAAGGCGATTCATGTCGTAGAGCGGCACTTTTTTGGGCGCGCCGCTGGCATGTGGGATGTCGGTCATATCAACCACGCGCGCAGTGATTGCCTTGAACTCGATCAAATCGCAAAGTTCTGCGGCGTAAAATCCGGTGGAGCGGTCAGTAGGCTCGTTCATGATCGTGTATCCTTCTGTATCGTGAACCAAGCATACGCCCACCGCTCCTTGATTTCTCCCAAAAAAACCATCAAGAAACCATCAATGACGCATCGCTTTCCGATCAAAGAAATCGCTCGCCAATCGGGGCTTGGCCCCGCAACCGTCGATCGTGTTTTGAACGACCGAGCCAACGTAAGTCCGCAGACACGAAACCGCGTGCGGGTGGCGATGGACGAACTTGCGCGGCAGGAACAACAGCTTACAGCCCGCGGACGGCGCTTGTTCGTCGATGTTGTCGTCGAGGCGCCACAGCGATTTGCGAACGTGGTTCGGGATGCCGCAGAATCCGTTTTGCCAAGCATCGGGATCGGTGTGTTTCGTCCGCGTTTTCAGATGTATGACTTGATGGGCGACGCCGAAATGGCATCCTGCCTCCACAGCATCGCGCGCCGTGGCAGTCAGGGCGTCTGCCTTAAAGCACGTGATGTACCGAGTGTGCGCGACGCGATTGACCGCCTTGTCGGGAAGGGCATTCCGGTCATCACACTGGTGACGGATGTCCGAGATTGCCGCCGTCACGCCTATGCAGGGCTCGACAATGCCAACGCGGGGCGCACCGCCGCCTATCTCCTAGGTAATACCAGGCGCGGAACCAAGGGCACAGTGATTACAACGCGCAGCCAAGAAGCGTTTTCGGGAGAAGCTGAGCGGTTCCATTCGTTTCGCGAAACGCTCGCCCGACTTTGTCCAGACCTTCACGTGATAGACGTCAGCGGAAGCGGTGGTCTTTCGCGCACAATGCCCGAACATCTTGATTCTGCCGTATCTCAGACATCTCAACTTGCAGGTGTTTACAGCATGGGTGGAGCAAACGCGGCCACTTTGGAGGTACTGCGCCAAAACGGTATCGAAAACCTGCCCTATATCGCCCATGATCTGGACGCCGAGAACCGCGCGCTTCTTGCCGATGGAAAACTAAGCTTTGTGCTGCACCATGATCTGACCAGTGATTTTCGACAGATTTTCATGGCGATCGCGGGACTGCACGGGCTTGGTCCCCGGCCAGAAGAGCGGCTGATCAGCGACATCCAGATCGTGACGCCCTTCAATCAGCCGCAGTCGCTTTGAGGTTCACTTTCAGTCGGCGTCCCGTTGGGCAATCCAGTCGTGCGCCGGGTCGTTTTCAAAGCGCCATTTGCGCAAAGGACCTGCCATGACGTTCAGATAGTACATCTCATAACCATATGGTGCGGCGCAGGGGTGGTGACCTTTGGGGACAAGGACCACGTCGCCATTTTGCACGGCCATCGTCTCATCAAGGCTACCGTCTTCGGTGTAGACCCGCTGCACGCCGAACCCCTGTGCGGGGTTCAGGCGGTGGTAATAGGTTTCTTCGAGATACGTCATGCGTGGGAGGTCGTCTTCGTCATGCCTGTGGCTTGGGTAAGACGACCAGTTGCCGGGCGGTGTGAAGACTTCTGTAACAAGAAGGCTGCCGGCGACGTCACGGGCCTCCATTGCGATGTTGTTGATGAAGCGCTGGTTTTGACCTTTACCACGGGGGGTGAGTTCGATGCCCTCGGGACCAAGCCTTTGAACGGGATAGTCACCTTTGGCGGGCGCCGTGCACACCGCCAACACACAATCTGTCGTGGCCGTGGCAGTCCAAATCGTATCGCCGGGCGCATAAACACAATGCGGTGGTGTTTTTTCGAAAACTGAGATGCGGTCGCCCATCTCGCCGAAGTCGGCGTCACCAACAGTCAGCGTCGCGCGGCCCTCCACCAAAACGAGGATCGCCTCAAGGTCAAGGGTTGACCCTGAAGCGATCTCCCCGGGAGAGAGATGGTAGAGCGCGAAGCCGACATAGCCCCAGCCCGCACTTTTTGGTGTAATGGAGTGGACCTTACCAGAGGTTCCAATCGGTTTGACCAGAAGTTTACTCACACCAGGCCGCCGATCGGGCCTAGCCGCTCCGGCCGCATCATTGCTTCGGGCCCTCGGGTGTAAATCTTCTTAAACTGTTTCTCTTCCATCTCTTTCCTATCCTGTCCCCACTATCCGTCGGTATCTCAAATTAAATGCGAGAACTAGGGGCTGTTGACGTTCGGGATTCCAAATCACCTGATGTCCAAAATGGCAACCTTGCGAGCCTTCGGTTTTCAACAAGCGCAGACCCAGATGTTCAGGCGCTTTCAAGCATAATTCGTGACATAGATCAGATGCAACAACAGGGTACTTTGCAGGTCTGGCCACGGCCACCTATCCCGGAGTTTTCTGACATCGTGTCCATACTTGGCGATGAAATCCATTTCATGCTTCAAGGTCAAAACTCGATCAGTGCCGCGCTGGCCACGTCACAAGACCGCAAGTTTAAGGCAGTGGAGTGCCAGAGTTTCCGCAATGGCTGTGGTACATTCTTTTTTTCCCCAAAAACTGGGTGTGACTTCGTGTTGAAAGCACAAGGCACAATGGCTCTCGGGCAGCACTTGCACCAGAAGATACGCCGCCGTCCGCCCTGGGGTTTCAGTGTCCAGACCAACGTACGCGATCCTGGTTGACGCCGGGATGTCCGCGACCCGCTTACACCGGAATGGCCCCATCGGTCAGATCATCGATGGCACGCCCGCTGGCAGGCAAATCGCGCGCCGTCTCGCAGACGTCTTGGCTTAAGCGCTTGGCGATCCTGGCCAACGCAGACAGGATCTCGGAAGACTTCAGCGAAGCATCGGACCAGGCAACCGCAAGACAAAGGTCGGAAATAAAAAACCGCCACGAAACGTGGCGATGTTCATACGCTGTCAGAATAGGCTCAGACCGTACCGCCAAGGCTACCTTCCAGCGTGGCCAGCTCTTGTCCACCAGCCATCAGATCT
The DNA here is from genome assembly GCF_937988555.1 of uncultured Boseongicola sp. Lineage (NCBI taxonomy): Bacteria > Pseudomonadati > Pseudomonadota > Alphaproteobacteria > Rhodobacterales > Paracoccaceae > Boseongicola > uncultured Boseongicola sp. The sequence continues at coordinate 15,292 of NZ_CALJXO010000170.1, forward strand.
TGAAGCTCGTCTGGCGTGATCTGGCCGCGTTGAGCCGTGCCCAGTGTCTTACCCCTGTTCAAAACAGTAAACCGATCGCCAACCGCCAGCGCGCGACCGACGC
>NZ_CALJXO010000171.1:0-11703 GCF_937988555.1 uncultured Boseongicola sp.
GTGACCGGGGCGAACAGCGCCAATTCAGTGGCCGAAGCTGCCGATGTGATCTTGTCCGTGGGTTGCCGCTTGCAAGACTTCACCACGGGGTCTTGGACGGCCTTTGCCAAGGACGCAAAGTTAATCTCGCTTAACGCCGCGCGCCATGACGCAGGCAAACACAAATCTCTTCCCGTAGTGGGGGATGCAAAACTTGGCCTGAGCGCGCTTGACGCAGCGATGGCTGGTTATCAGGCCCCGGCCTCTTGGGTCGACTTCGCCAAAGCCGAGCGTGCGAAATGGAACGCCTATGTCGCCGAAAACGTACGCCCTGGAAATCGCCCGAACTCCTACGCGCAGGTCATCGGCGCAGTGAACGCGCTCTGTGGCAAACGCGACCGCGTTGTGGCGGCAGCCGGAGGGCTTCCTGCGGAAGTCACGGCCAACTGGCGCACCCTTGATATCGGCACCGTCGACGTAGAATTCGGCTTTTCCTGCATGGGTTACGAGCTTGCTGGCGGTTGGGGCGCACGAATTGCCCAATCCGAAAAGGAACCCGACGCAGACACCATCGTCTTCACCGGAGACGGGTCCTATATGTTGATGAACTCTGACATCTATTCATCTGTCCTATCACAGAAAAAGATGATAGTGTTCGTTTTAGATAATGGCGGTTTTGCGGTCATCAACAAGCTGCAAAACAACACTGGCAACGAGAGCTTCAACAACCTTCTCGCGGACGCGCCAACCATTCCAGAAGCGTTCTCGGTCGACTATGTTGCACACGCCGCCTCTATGGGCGCCAACGCCGTTTTCGCCGACACGCCCGAGCAACTGACCCAAGCATTCAAGGCCGCGAAGACCTCGGACAAGACGTCCGTTATCGTGATGAACGTAGATGCCTACGACGGCTGGACAACCGAAGGTCACACGTGGTGGGAGGTCGGCACGCCGCATGTGACCGACAATCCGAAAGTGCGTGCAGCGCACATTGAGTGGGAAGAAAGTCGCTCCAAACAGCGCAAGGGTGTATAATGGACGTCCTTCAAGGCATCAAAAAGAACACTTTCGTCGTGGTAGGCCGCGTCGGGATTGATTTCTCGCCAGAACCCGCCGGTGTCGGTATCGAAGACGCTACGTCGATGATGGTCGCGATGGGCGGATCATCGGCCAACATAGCGGCGGGATTGGTAAAGTTCGGCTCGAAAGCGGCGTTGGTGACACGCGTTTCGAACGACGCAATCGGACGCTATTGCATCAGTCAACTGAACCGGTACGGCGTGGATGCGACCCATGTGAAGCCAATATCAGGTGAATTCAGAAACTCGCTGGCCGTCTACGAAACCCGCGTCGAGAACCACAATTCGGTGATTTACCGCAACGGGGCCGCCGATTTCCAAATGTGCATCGAAGATGTCGAAGCCGTTGATTACACTCAGTTTGGCGCATTGATAACGGCAGGGACAGTTTTTGCCGCAGAGCCGTCACGCTCGGCTGCGTTTCGTGCGTTTGAACTTGCAAAGGCCGCGGGATTGCCGGTGATTTTCGACGTCGACTATCGTCCTTATAGCTGGCCCTCGCCGCAAGTGGCCGAAGAAGTTCTCTCCAAGGCGGGCGCCATGGCGGACGTGATCGTCGCCAACGATGAAGAATTCGGCTTTATGGCGGGCGGCCTTGAAAAAGGCCTTGCGAAAGCGCGCGCCCTCGCTGCCACCACAGCCGCGATTGTAGTTTACAAAATGGGCCATCTCGGCGCGATAACTTTTGCAGATGGCACGGAAACCCAAAGCGGTATCTACCCGGTCCAGGCGGTAAAGCCGACCGGCGCGGGTGACAGTTTCATGGCCGGTTTTATCGCCTCATTGGCCGAGGGCCGCGACCTAAACAACGCCGTCATGCGGGGCTCGGCATGCGCCGCTATTGTCGTCGCAAAACCCGGCTGCGCGCCTGCTATGCCCACCGAAGATCAACTTGAGGCCTTCCTAGGCTCCCACCCCGGACCCAGTGTTCCAGACGTCATCTGAGAAGGATAGACCCAATGCATATCGCCCCATTTGACAACCAGAACATTCCCATCGTGGACGTGGACGATGGGCTTGTACCGCTGAATTATTTCAACATCGTAAAGCTGAAAAAGGGTGAGGCATTTGGCTATGCCGTGCCCGGATACGAAACGTGCATCGCACCGGCGACTGGTTTAATCGACGTGACTGTCGGCGGGTTCGGGGCCAATCAAATTGGCGGGCGTGGCGTCGACGTGTGGGACGGCGAGCCCGAGGGTGTCTATGCGCCCACCGGCATGGATGTGCGGTTTACCTGCCTGTCTGACAGCGCCGAGGTCTTCATCGCAGGTGCCAAATTCGACGACGTACTTGAGCCCTTCGCGGTTCGCGCCGACGAGATTGACTTTGTGCAATACGGCTCGGACGACACGAAAACACACCGCAAAATCAAACACATACTGGGGCAGAAGCAAAAAGACCGCGTCGGTCGTCTGCTGGTTTCAGAGCTGTACACAGTGGGCGCGGGCGGCTGGTCCGGCTTTCCAAGCCACAAACACGACACCGATCGCTTGCCCGACGAGACCCGCCACGACGAGACCTATAATTTCCGCTTCCGCCCGAATTACGGCTCAGGCCTTCAGATGCTTCAACGTGAAGACAACGAACCCGGCGATGCCTATCACATCGTCGACGGCTCCACGATTTGCATCGACAAGGGGTATCATCCTTGCTGCGTCCTTCCGGGCTATGAGATGTATTACTTCACCATTCTGGGCGGCCTCAGCCAGAGGTCCCTGGTGCAGTATTTTCAGGACACCCACAAAGAACAGCTCCACACCATTCCTGGCATCCTCGACATGGTGGCAAAGTTCAAATGACGCTCGCGACGCTTGCCGATGTGCTGCAGCCAGCGCTGAAGGGCGGATACGCCGTGGGCGGATTGGTGACGCTTGGGTGGGAAGACATGCGCGCCTACGTCGACGCCGCCGAAGCTGAAGGGTTGCCTGTGATTTTGCAGGCCGGACCCTCATGTCGTGCCCACACGCCCCTACCCGTTCTGGGCACTATGTTTCGCAATCTGGCGAACCGCGTGTCAGTTCCGGTCGTCGCACATCTTGACCATGGCTACACATTCGAGGACTGTGAAGAGGCGCTGGACTCTGGCTTTACCTCGCTGATGTTCGACGGATCGCGCAAGCCATTGGTGCAAAACATAGACGAGACTGCAAAGATCGCCGAAATGGCCCACGCTGCCGGGATTTCTTGCGAGGGCGAGATTGGTTTTGTGGGGTATAGCGACGGTGAAAACTCGCTGGGTACCGATCCCGATGAAGCCGCGCGGTTTGCCCGCGAAACCGGCGTGGACGGCATGGCAATCTCGGTTGGCAACGTCCATTTGCAGCAGAACAAAGAAGGCGGTCTGGATGAAGATCGCATCCGTGCGATTGAGACCATTACGGATGTACCGCTTGTTATCCACGGCGGTTCGGGCGTTCCAACTGATCAGCGAAAGCGCCTCGCTCAGACCACAAAGATTTGCAAATTCAATATCGGAACCGAGCTTCGGATAGCTTTTGGCGCCTCGCTTCGTGCAGCGCTGGCGGGCGACGTCGACAGCTTTGACCGGGTGCAAATCCTGAAACAGGTTGAACCAGACATCCAGACCGCCGCACGCCGCGTTTTGCGCGGTCTTGCCGCAGACTAACGAAGGATAAGATATGATTTCTATTGGTCTTTTGGGCTGTGGCCGTATCGGACAAGTCCACGCGCTTAGCCTTGCACGGATTGCCTCTGCAGGCCTAACAGCGGTCGCCGACACTGTGCCTGCGGCCGCCAAAGCGCTCGCCGCCAGCAGCGGCGCCGAGGTGCGCAGCGCAGACGAAATCATCGCCGCCACGGACATCGACGCGGTCATCGTCGCCACACCAACAACGCTTCACTACGACCAGATTCACGCGCTTGCTGCGGCGGGAAAAGCGATCTTCTGCGAAAAGCCGATTGACCTGTCGTCCGCACGCGCCGCCGAATGCCGCACCGCAGTCCAAGCCGCAGGTGTCGGCTTTTTCACCGCCTTCAACCGCCGGTTTGACCCGAACTTCGCGCACCTTCAGGCGCAGCTTGCAGCAGGCGTCATCGGCGACCCCGAGATTGTCGTCATAACCTCGCGCGACCCCTCCCCGCCGCCAATTTCTTACATCGAACAATCGGGCGGCCTGTTTCGCGATATGATGATCCACGACCTTGATATGGCGCGGTTTTTGCTGGGCGAAGAACCGGTCGAGATATTCGCCACCGGCGCTTGCCTTGTCGATCCCGCAATTGGCCACGCCGGGGACATCGACACCGCCGTCGTGACGTTGAAAACCGCTTCGGGCAAAATGTGCATGATCAACAACTCGCGCCGCGCGACCTACGGCTACGATCAACGTGTGGAAGTTCACGGCGCGAATGGCATGCTCAAAGCCGCCAACAAGCTTGAACATCAGGTTGAGGTTGCGGGCGCGGACGGGTTCACCACAGCACCCAATAAGCACTTCTTCCTTGAACGCTACTCCGATGCCTATGTTGCTGAAATGGAAGCCTTTATCGAGGCTATAGCCACAGGAACCGCGCCAAATCCATCAATAGACGATGGTGTGGCCGCGCAGCGCCTGGCCGACGCTGCCGCACAGTCTTTCGAGACGGGACAACCGGTAACGCTGACGTAAAAGCAAGCCTTACGCGTCCGCAGTAAAGCTTTCGCGCATGATGCTTTTTTTCGTTTTGCCCATAGTGTTACGTGGCAATGCAACCATCTCGCAATAAACGCGGGGATGCTGGAAGCGCGCTAGCCTGGACTCCACTTCCGCGCGCAACGCACCTTCATCAATCCCCGCAAGCCCCAGAGGCACGCAGGCGGCAACGATCATATCGCCAAAATCATGGTGCGAGACTCCGAAAACGGCTGTTTCTGATATCCCGTCCACGTCGTTCAGCACGTCTTCGATTTCTTTGGGATAGACATTGTAGCCGCCCATGATGATCAAATCCTTTTCGCTGCCAACGATGGAAAGATAGCCTTCCTTGCTGATCTGCCCAAGGTCGTCAGTGATGAAAACCGGTTCTCGCGCAGTTCTTCCGCTGTTTTGCCGGGCATCCGCCAGTAGCCTCGAAAAACATTCGACCCACGCACTTCGATCATGCCAATCTCGCCCGCCGTGACCAGTTCGCCCGTCTCACGCTTCGTCAGGCGCACTTCGGTTCCGGCAAGCGCAAAGCCAACCGTGCCCGTACGCCGCGCGCCGTCATAAGGGTTCGATATGATCATATTTGTCTCAGTCAACCCGTAACGTTCGAGAATGCGATTCCCGGTACGCGCGGTAAATGCCTCGTGCGTTTTGGCAAAAAGCGGCGCGCTTCCCAACACGAAAACCGCATATCAGCCACCCTTTCGCGGGTCAGCCGGTTGTCTCACAAAAGTCGCGTGTAGAACGTCGGAACGCCCATCATCAGCGTGGACACCGCCAAGGCCTCGATTATCTCGTCGATGTCGAACCCGGCCATAAACCGCACACGGGCCCCGGCCAAAAGTGCAGAGTTGATCGCCAAGAAAAAGCCCGTGCGTGTGGAAAATGGGTAAAGCATGAAACAAAGTGTCGTCTGATGTGATCTGCCGAAATCAGTCAATGCCCGCGCGTTCGACAACAGGTTGTCGTGGCTAAGCATCACGCCCTTTGAACGTCCTGTGATGCCCAAGGTATACAAAAGGGCGGCCAACACATCAGGGGGAAAGCCACGGTGGCAAACGTCCTAGGCTTGGCCGCAACGTCCCACATCAAAGTGCCTGAACCGTCCGCATTAAGGGTCAACACGAAAGCATCCTGCCCGCGCGTGAGACCTGCGAGGCCAACCGTCGCTGCGTCGCCGCAAGCGATTAGGCTTGGCCCGGCGTCCTCTATAAAATAGGTTAACTCATCCTGTTTATACCCTGTATTCAAAGTTAAAAATGTCGCTCCGACCTGGAGTGTGGCGTCATAGAGCACCAGCATCTCCGACCGCTTCGGGGCCTGCACAACGATCCGATCCCCCGGGACGCACCCCGTGATCCCGCAAGACATGCGCCATTTGCGTGGCTTCCTGCACAAAGGCACGAAAGCTGATTTCGGCTGGGCGTCCAATCTCACTCACCGCCAAGAAAGTTGCATCGTTTTCGGAGTGGGGCGCAATCAGAGCGTCACACAGATGGTTCGTCACGGCGTGTTGGTCCTTTTGCCCGGCAGTAGCGGCCTTTACTTTCAATGCGCGCGACGTCGGAATGTCGCCCCCCGCACACCTATATCTCATGATTTTTCTCGATCAGCTTCAGATCGTAAAGGTAATTCACCATCGCCCGCTGGATTGTTCCCGCCCCTTGTGAGTTTTGTCCGCGTTAGCATGCGTGCCATGGATCAACGCGCCATTGCCAAGATGAAACCGCGCCACGGGATCGACCGGAACGCCGGCGTTAGTTTTTGCGTGTAACAGATAATGCGCCGCCACGGCTTCCACGACCTCATCCGTTGCCGTCCCGGCAAACACATCCAAGCAATGTGCATCCTCGCTTTGCGTCTTCAACCAGCGTTCCAGATCGGGGATCGGGGACAGCGTGACAAACGTACCGAGGTTCGGCAGTTCGTTGCTCAACTCGTCAACCACTTGTTTGATCAGAAGGTTTCGTTCCTACTCCAACGCGACCGTCTGGGTCGACAGTTCGACCGAAACCGACAGGCTGCCATCGTTGATCATCCATTTGCGCAAAACGAAACCGCGCGCGCCGCTTTTGTGCATCGGGTCCGCCTCTGCCAAAGCACGGCCGCATCGAAAGATGAAGCGCAGTAGATGATTAGGCCGATCCCTTGCATATGTTCGCCCGTTTCGTTCGATATCGGGCGTGCAAAGGTCAGATTTCCGTCGCGCACCAACTGTCCCTTATACTTCAAGATGAGTTGGCAGATTTGCCTTCAGGTCTTCGGCATTTTATCTGGCATCGACATGACCACAAACAATTCAAACGCAAAGGACCCGCGCGCCTTTACTTCGGCTATGCAACTTTCCCAAGCCGGCGTCTTGCACAAGCTCAAAATATCGATTTTAATTGACATTATCCTATTTTATCGCCAAATAGTGGCTGAAAAACAAGGGGATCGACATGCGCTTGATGGTTGGCCACGCAGCTGCGGCAAAATTCGTCTACCTCGTTAAAGGCGATGAGGCTTTTAATCTGACGGCGCAGTTTCGCGGTATTGGCGACGATCTTCAAGGGCTGATCGACGATCCCGCATTGATGGCCGAGATTGCCAAAACTTCAGACCTCGGCGGATCAATCGCAGTTGCAGACATCACGCCCGCCCTGCCCGTGCAGTGTCCTGGCACGATCATTTGCCTTGGCCTGAATTATGTCGATCACATCAAAGAAGGCGGCTATGACATCCCGGATTACCCGGCATTGTTTATGCGTGGCAAAAACTCAATCATGGCAGCAGGTGCGCCATTGGTGCGCCCATCATGTTCGGAAAAACTCGATTATGAAGCCGAATTGATGATCATCATCGGCACAGGCGGGCGCCATATTCCTGAAGAACGCGCGCTTGATCACGTCTTCGGCTACACCATCTTCAATGATGGCTCAGTGCGCGATTACCAACGCAAGACCCACCAATGGACACCCGGTAAGAACTTCGACGACACCGGCGCAATCGGGCCTTTCGTCGTGACCCCCGAAGACCTGCCTGAAGGGGCTAGGGGCCTAAAGATCGAAAGCCGCGTTGGCGACGAAATTCTGCAAAGTTCCAACACCGCAAACATGATCTGGTCGGTGGCAGCCACCATCGCAATCATCTCAGAATACACAACGCTAGAGCCCGGCGATCATATCGCTCTTGGCACGCCTCCGGGCGTTGGGCACGCCAAAAAGCCCAACCCGCGCTGGTTGCGGCCCGGCGAGGTCGTGGACATCGAGATCGAAGGCATCGGCATCTGCTCGAACCCTATTTTCGACGAAGCGGACCTCACGAAAGCGGCAGCGGAATAATGGCGACGGACGGCACCATGGATCAGAACAATGATGCTCAACAGGCGATCCGCGACCCGCGTGTCAGCATCAAGCGCGTCGGCGATGCCGAGATCGGCCTGATATTGGTGGCCGAAGGCGGCTAAGCGGCTCGCGACGCTTATATCCGCTCGGCCAGAAACGCGCCAGTGCGGCGGTAATGGTTCAGAAGTGCAGAAGATGCGCCGTCTGCATCCCGTGCAATCGCGCGATCCATGATCTCAGTATGTTCTAGACCAACATCGCGTTGCTGATAATTCAGAGACCGGCCCGCCAGGAACCGATAGCGAATATTCAGATCATAAAGCTGCGAACAAAACCGCATCAAAATCGGAGTGTCAGAGTTTGACAAAAGCGCGATGTGGAACGCCTTATGATGGTCCTCGAAATCTTCGGCCTGCGCCTTGTTTGCCCGTGTCATCCGATGATGGGCCAGCACAAGCGCCTCTTCCCACGCCTCATCCGCAGCCGCGACGCTTTTGCGCAAAGCCATATCTTCCAGCTCGCAGCGCAATAGTAGAATCTCATCGAAGTTCTTGCGACTTGTCGGCGCGGCCCGAAACCCACGCTGGTCAATTCGTTCCACGAGATGCTCGGACGTCAAAAGGCTAAGCGCCTCACGGATCGGCGAAGCTCCTGTATCAAGTCGCAACCTCAAGCCTTCAATTTTCAGTTTCTCGCCCGGCCTCACCTCGCCCGTGACGATCATCCGGCGGATCGTGCGATAGGTGCGTTGAGTCGCAGAGCCATCAGCCGTTGAGGTCGGATCGCTTGATTGAATAAGGTCAGAGTCCATTGAGAAAGAATATCGATTTTTTGCCATACCGCAACGCAACTAACCTAGTCGTTGTCAGTTAATACGGCCCCTGCGCCACTTTCACGGCTTGCTTCGGTTGAAGGCACAAAGGTGCGTGCTGCAAAATCCGACAAGGCCACAAACGTTTCACAATCCACGAGCTCGCGATAGCCCTTCAATGGCAAGCGCCAAAGGACCGGAAGCCGCGCCTGTTACTGCAATATCCGCCCGGTCCGGACACACAGTCTGAGCGCGCACCGCCGCATCCAATGCGTCATCGAGCTGCGATGACGAAGCCTGTGCGAACAAGCCAACCAGTTCACTGATATCCGAAGGGTTGCGATGTTCGATTTCGGATGCACCGCTGACCCAGGCCCCTGCGATGTAATTCTTGTTCAATTCCGCCATAGGGTCCACCTTTATACTCGGGTTTTGTTTAGCTTTGCGCCACAAAGCCACGAACAGTCGATTCAATCGAACGCAAATAAATTGAGTTAGCGTCAATCAAGATGACGTTTTGGCGGATCCTGTCGGAAAGTCTGAATTCTGGATCGCCGCAGCCATGGCACGAGTTGCCGGAGCAAGTGAATGGCCCGGCTGGGTCATCATCCAGATGTCTCACCCGGCGGACGCGCAAGTGCGGCCTCGACAACCAACTGAAGTACGACGGTGATGCCCACGCCGCCGGTATCAGCCCCCAAAAGCGATGTGGTTTCTCGCTGCAAAAGACGCGCTTTTGCAAGGATCGGCCGAAAGTCTTCGTCTGTGATCCGGCGGCATAACCTATTTGCAATAAACAGGTCTTCGACAAGGTCGGACCACGTCAGACAATTCTAATCCCGGGCCAGCAGGTGATCCCCGCGGCAGATAACGCCAAAGGGATCAGAAAATAGCTTCGTGCAAGCATAGCCCGCCATCGCACCCAGACTGCTTTTGCCAATGTCAAAAATTTCTGAGCAGACGTCCCGCTCGATCTTCTCGTAATCCGCGCCGCTGATGTCGACCCGCACGTCCGGTGTGTTTGCACGAAATCGCGCAGTATTGGCGGCATTATGGATTGCGGGATCGATAGTGTTACGGTCAGATTGACCTGGCAAAGCTCAGCATTTGACAGCCCGTCGATTGCCGCTACGGTCCGGCCGAAATGCTCGATCTCGCGGCATGCTTCGCCAAGGACCTGTCGCCCAAGCAGCGTCAGGCGAGATTTTCGCGCAGTCTCGAAAATGGGTACACCGACGTGTTCCTTGAACTGCTTCAGAACAATTGACACAGCCTACGGAGCACGCCCAAGCACATTGGCCGCCTCCGCCAGCGACCCGTGCCACAACAGTTACAAAGCAGCGAAGCGCTTCGATCTTTATCGACATCCCGATGGCAATTTCAACTAGCAGCATTTTTCCAAGAGAAATCGCGCTAAACTGAAGTGCTTACCTTAGCACATACACCGAGCAATGCGCGCGGCGGACAACGCGAGAAGCGGTTGAACCGAGGTGATAATCCTCTTGTCCCGGGCTGTGCGATCCAACGATGATCATATCAACGCCGGCGTCTTTCGCATACTTCGTGATCTGTACGCCGGGCTTACCCGTGATAACTTTGCAGTCAATGTCCGCAGCATCGCCAGCGGCTTGGCGCAGCTTTTCAAGGACGCGCGCACTCAGGTGGTTCTCTGGTTTCACCGTCACGAATTCTGCCACGAAACCACCAATTTGCTCCAACACTGTCAGAAGCGTAATTGTGCCGCCGGGCGCAAGCATATGCCGCGCGGCCTCAATCTTGCGAGATACTAAAGGCGCGTGGTCAAGAGCCACCGGGATCAGGATTTTCTTGTGCATTTCGATTTGCTCCTTGGGGCTGTGTGCGTGACGCACTCAGGTGTTAAGTCTATGTTTTATGGAAAGATGCAAGCGCACGTGCCGCAACGAGATATCGTGTCGGAACGGTCAACCCGTCGGCTTCGGCGGCCTTTATCGCTGCCAGCCGTCGCGTCCCCGGCAATCGCGTGCCCTCCAGATCGGTGATCGACTTTAACAATTCTTCAAGCCGATCCGCAAAGCCAGTTCCGTCGGAATTCGGGCGGATCGCGATTAAGGTCTGGCCAACTCGGGGTCGCACGCCTTCTGCGGTGAAAAAGGAACCGGCTTCATAGCTAAACGCGCTTCCGGTCAACGGCGCCGCCAGAATTTCGACCATCAAAGCCAAGGCCGCGCCCTTTGCATCGCCAATCGGCAACATGGTGCCGCCAAGCGCGGCTTCGGCGTCGGTTGTCGGGTTGCCAGCGGCATCAAGCGCCCAGCCTTCCGGGATAGGCTTGCCTTGCTTTTTGGCGTTCATCACCTTGCCCCGCGCGACTTTCGAGAGCGAAAGGTCGATTATCAGAGGGTTAGCCTCTTTACGTGGAGCTGCAAAGGCAATCGGGTTGGTCCCGAAAAGAGGTTGATGCGACCCCCATGGCGCAATCGCTTTGGGCGCGTTCGTAAACATCATGCCAATCAGGCCCGCCTTAGCAAGCTTCTCCACCTGCAATGACAGTGCGCCGCAATGATGCGAGTTGCCGACCGCCGCAACCGCAATCCCCATTTCTTTGGCGACCGGGATCAGCGCGGAAATGGCAGTTTCGATCGCTGGGTAAGCAAACCCGCAATCGGCGTTAATTAGGATTGACGCAGGTCGAAGGGCCGTGACCGTGATCGCCGCATCAGTGTTAATCTTTCCGGACTTCACCTGCGCGGCGTAATCTTCCAGACGCGAGAACCCGTGACCGACCTGCCCCTCGGCCTCGGCCGACACAAGCGCCACGGCCGTAGGGCGCGCCTGCGCCTCAGTTGCACCGGACGCCATCAAAGCCCTTGAAATAA
>NZ_CALJXO010000172.1:0-7383 GCF_937988555.1 uncultured Boseongicola sp.
GACAGCGGGTCAGATTGGACGTTTTCAGTCACTCTGCGTCACGCAGACACGGGCTGGGACGACTACGCCGACGGATGGCGCGTCGTGACCCAAGACGGCACAGTGCTCGGCACGCGCACGCTGTTTCATCCGCACGTGGACGAGCAACCCTTCACGCGCTCGCTGTCAGGAGTGGAAATCCCGGAGGCAACCGCACGCGTCTTTATCGAGGCCCGCACCAACGCCGATGGATGGGGCGAGGCGCAGCTGGCTGTCGACCTGCCGGAATAACGCTCAGATACAGCGTCCACCATCCACTTCCATACAGACACCCGTGACCATGCTGGCTTCGTCCGAGCAGAGGTAACACGCTGCATTTCCCATATCTTCTGGCGTAGAAAACCGCCCCATAGGAATGGTCGCCAAAAACTTCGCGCGGACCTCTGGCGTGTCCTCACCCATGAACATCTTCAAAAGCGGCGTCTCGCCTGCGACGGGGTTGATCGCGTTCACGCGGACACCGTGCGGTGCCAATTCGACCGCCATGCCTTTTGTCGCGGTCGTCATCCACCCCTTCGAGGCGTTGTACCAGGACAGACGCGGGCGCGGGCTTACGGCAGCGGTAGAGGCGACATTCAAAATTGCCCCCGCACCTTGGGCTTTCAACAGAGGCACGATGTGGCGCGCGGTCAGGTAGACCGATTTTGCGTTCACTGCGAAAACACGGTCGAAATCTTCTTCGCTGATGTCTTCCATCGCTGCGGGCATGTGGGTGATACCGGCGTTGTTCACCAGAATATCAATCCGCCCAAAACGCTCCAACGCAAAGGCCGTCATCGCGGCCACATCTGCGTTGACGGCGACATTCACCTGCACCGCGGCTGCAGCGTCACCGAGTTCCGAGGCCAATGCCTCAGCACCGGAACGGTTCATATCAGCGATGACCACCCGCGCGCCTTCCGCGACAAACTTGCGCACAATGCCGTTTCCGAACCCAGACGCGCCGCCTGTCACAATTGCGCATTTATCCTTCAATCGCATGTCATTCCCCTACCCATGAAACGCCGCCACAGTTTTCAGGACCGAAAACCCATACAGCGCCTCAAACCCTTTTTCGCGCCCATGCCCCGAAAGCCCGGACCCGCCGAACGGCAACTCGACACCGCCGCCAGCCCCGTAGTTGTTCAGAAAAACCTGACCCGCACGAAGCTTTTTCGCCATGCGCATCTGACGCCCGCCATCGCGTGTCCAAACCGACGCGACAAGCCCATAGTCCGTGCCATTGGCAATAGTGACGGCCTCGTCCTCGTCCGAAAAGGGGATGACGACCTGCACGGGTCCGAAAATCTCATCGCGCGCCAAAACATGATCAGCAGGCACGTTGGCAAAAAGCACAGGTGCCACATATGCCCCACCGTCCGGCGCATTATCTGCGATCCGCCCCGTCGCGGCCCTGTACAAGTCAGCGCCTTGTGCAATGTAACTTTCGACAATGTCCTTTTGACGCCTGGACACCAAAGGCCCCACATCCAGATCGTCCATAGCAGGTCCCGCTACCAAAGCCGCATAGCGCGCCGCCATTTTTTCGACGACCTCGGTGTAGCGGGAGCGGTGCACCAAAATCCGCGAGGATGCCGAACAGGTCTGACCGGCGTTTTGAATACCTGCATTCACCAAAAATGGCAGCGCCGCTTCCAGATCCGCATCTTCAAAGACTACCTGCGGCGACTTACCGCCAAGCTCAAGCGTGACCGGAACCAGGTTTTGCGCGGCCGACGTCTGTACCAACCGGCCAACCCCGACCGAACCAGTGAACGACAGGTGGCGCACGCCGGGATGGGCCGTTAACGCCGCACCCGCTTCGACACCAAGGCCTGGCACAACGTTCAGCGCGCCGTCCGGAAGACCAGCGCGACGCGCCAGTTCCGCGAAAGCAAGCGCGGTCAGGCAGGCTTCTTCTGCCGGCTTCAGAACGGCCGCATTTCCCGTCGCCAGGGCCGCGCCCACAGACCGTCCTATGATTTGCATCGGGTAGTTCCACGGCACGATATGGCCCGTCACGCCGTGCGGTTCACGCAAGGTATAGACCGTGTAGCCGTCGAGATAAGGGATTGTTGCGCCGTGCAATTTGTCTGCAGCACCGGCGTAGAACTCCATATACCGCGCCAGCGCGAGAACATCTGCGCGTGCCTGCTTCAGCGGCTTGCCGACGTCCAAGGCTTCAAGTTCCGCAAGGTGTTCGGTGTTTTCAAGGACCAGCTGCCCTATCCGGGCCAGCACCCGCCCGCGCTCGGCGGCCGTCGATCTGCCCCAATCTCCTGACAAAGCGGCCTCGGCACTTGCAACTGCGAGCGCGATATCGTCCACTCCCGCACGCGCGATATCGCAAAGAACGGTCCCATCTGACGGGTTAACAAGGTTTAGAGTTTCGCCTCCGACAGGCGACTGCCATGTCCCGGAGATCAGACACTTCGTAGGATCAAGATCAAGCGGCCTAAGACTCATGTGCATCCCCAAACATCAGCGGTGTTAAGTGTGTTTAGCGGCTTGGTCGCCGGCAGAGAAGCGGCAATTGTTCGCCAACGACTATGGTGAACGCAGCGCGGTACCGCCGTTCATCTTCGTTAACATGAGAGGGTGTTGGTAGCGCAGGAGGCTCCTAACATAACGTCTCAGCCCATCGCAAGTTATTGCAATAAAATAATTATAATCAATACTTTATATTAAACCATATGTCGCAAGACATTACAATTAGTCGCCACAAATCGCATGCTGGATGATGGGACAATTCTGACCTCTACCGCGTCAGTTCTCAGTGACATTCAACACTGATTTTTTCCCAATAATACAGAACCCGTTTCTGAAGGGATCGAGACGCAAGGCGGCTGGTGGATAATCCGCGCCTTCAAATATGTCATCGATCACAGCGATCAGTCTGATCATCGCCTAGTTGTTCAGGATGTTCTTCGTGCCCTGCATCTGTCTCAGCGAATTTGCAATGTGTTCGCGCCAGCGTGGGCCAACTTCCATTGCGTTGACGTCGGCACTGCACAGATCGTCGGGCCGGTCCTCGGCCATCGCCTCAATTAGAAACGCCGCCTGCTCACGGTCCTTCGACGCCTTCAAGCTGCCCGCACCATCGCGCCGTCGGTCGACGTCATGCCTCCGGCCTCTCGAAACCAACGACTGCCAACAGGGGCAGACGCTCCAGCCTGAACTGCGGCCTCTTCGCTGGAAATACCCTGCTCAATCAATCGCCAGAACAAAAACTGCTGCGCTCGATGTGCCACCTTAGGACGGCCAGGCGAACGCATTTTGTCTCGGGTGCTTCGGTCGGAAGCTCGCTTTTATTTCGTCATCGCAATCTCCAATTCGGAACCGTTGCGATGACCGCTTGAATCCGCCCAGTGTTCGGCGATTGGAGTTCCAATTCGCCCGTGAGCCAATAGTGGCCGAAGAAGATCCACTTCTCCTTGGGCCGGTACGTCGTTCGAACGACAGAGCCGGGAACATCACCTGCGGGCAGCCTGCCCGCTTCTGGCACGGACATTGCAATATCACTCCATGAGCCGGGCTCTGAAGCCCACCACTTCACACGCACGCTGGCGCGCTCATTGCCGTCTTTATCCGTTGGCGCCCATGGGCACGATGACCGCCATCGTGATCACGATGATCAGCATCATGATGGGGATGATGATCATCGGGCTCATGTCATGACCGGCATGCCGGTTATTGCGCGGCAAAGGCCTCTCTGACGATCTCTTCGATCGTCGCAATCTCATCATCTGTCAGCTTTGAAAACGGTTCACGGTCACGGCGGCGCTTTGGGAAGTCTCCATCATTGTTTCTGATGAAAAAAATGGATTGTTGAGCCAGGTTATCGGACATTTCAATGGCGTTCATGATGCCGCGCATCGCTTCGTCATGGCGCTTCAGATATTCAATCTCTCGCGGCAAATCCTCTTCGATCGTGCGTTTGACACACTCATACAGAAACTCGGCTTCTGCTGTGCAGTCAAAGAAGCGATAGAGGTCGGCTGTGTCGTTCAGCACATCGACATTGCCATTGGGTAAGGCGCGCCAATCTATGAAGTCCATCAGTGGGGCAGAATGACCCTGCAGCACGGTGCGGTAATCATCGATGCGGTCGAGCATGACCGAAGACACCGGAAACACCATACCCGCCGGTGTGAATTTCCGCTCGGCCAGGACCTGATGGATCAGGCAGCGATGCAAGCGGCCGTTTCCGTCAGCAAGCGGGTGAATATAGATAAACCCGTACGCAATGATCGCGGCCTGTAGGACAGGATCGACATTATCGGTATCCGTGATCCGCAGTCTGTTATTACATTCGTTGAGCGCCGTCATCAGTTCGAACACGTCCTCGCGGCGCGCGCCGATGAACTCAGGGATCGGTTCGTTATTATGGTCGCGTTCGCCCAGAAAGACGCCTTCTTCTCGGTAGCCGATCGGCGTCAGGCGATCATCACCGATCAAGATGCGGTGCAGGCGGTAGATTTCAGTTTGGTTGAGCGGGCGTTTGCCGGCTTCCAGAACCGCGCGGCCCCAGCGTTCCAATCTATTGACCGGCGGCCTTTCGCCTTCAATCTCGAAACTGGCGCGGCTGTCAGCAAGCAGCAGAAAACTCGCCGCGCGCGCGATGACTTGACCGCCCGTTCTGCCGATTGTGTCTTGGGCCTGGGCGGCAAGGTCGCTTGCGATCAACTCTTCCAGCTTCTCTGTGCGGCGGATGATCGGGCACAGCGCGCCTGTGCCGAGCAGGTTGTCGCGAACGCGGTGTCGCAGCGACAAGCGCTCCTTACCGGTGAAGTGAAGCTTGGGGTCAAGTGCGGGAACCGCCGTAACCGTCGGGGCGTCTTCCAGATTAAGCGTGCGGCCTGTCAGGGTTTCATAGAAGAACCACAGGCGCCGTGAAAAAGCGCCCGTCGGTGTGGCGCGGACAATGGCCTCGATCTCTTCCTGCGGCACCGCATCGAAAGCCCGCCTTAAGATCAGCAGGTCCATATGCTCGTGCCGGAGCGCGAAGTTCAGATGACCTTCGAGTGTGTCTTCGGGCAAGTACCGCTTGTCGAAGACCTCCCAGGGCCCGTCGGCGCGCTTGTTGCCGCGCACATGCTTATCTGCAATGCATGCGGGGTTGCGCAGGGGCGCGGCAATGCCAAGATTGATGATAAGCGCAGACCAGCCGGCAAGGCTCTTGCCCTCTGGCAGGACCTCGTCGTGGAAAAACTGGGGGCTTAGGTTTTCTAGCTGCAACGGTCGAAATACCTTCATTAATGTTGAAAATCACACCACAAAACCACTCCGTGTCGAAAATCGATATACGCAAGTTTGCGACGAAAATCAATCATGAATGTCGAAAAGCTATCATGAGAGGTAGTTATGTCGAAAAATGATGCATAAATAGCCGTCTTGCGGCGGTGTATCCCATAAGGGGCGAGACCCTTCTCTGGCACATTCTAAACTCCGTTGCTTGCGCCCTAATCGCACAAGGAAAACCCGCTGAACTTGTCATCACAGCGATAATGCGCAAACTGCTCGTTCTCGACAATGCCTTGATCACCAAAGGCCGAGAATGGACCCCAGAATGCCCTTGACCATCACGGATGCTCAAGTAAGGCTGCTCATGCGGATCATCTATAAGAGAGTCCCGGTGATCGAAAAATCGTGTATGGATGGCGCAAACAGATGATATCCGAAAAGGTCCTTCGTCTTAGATTTGTGCAGGACCAATCTTTCGAGGATACCGTGCTGTGCTTTTAGAGGACGATATCGTCCGAAAGCCTGAATAGGACCATGGTTGCTGCATCACCACGCGAGGACCGGCCTACTGCCGCGGTGCTGATCATGGCGTCAGCCATCTTCTTGTTTACCCTGATCGATACATCGGCCAAGTGGCTGATATTAGCAGGATTGCCAGCGATGCAAGTAGTATTTTCCCGCTATGTCGGCGCGTTTCTGACCACACTAATATTCTTCATTCCTCGCCGCGGATTGGGTGAATTCAGGTCCAATCGGCCGTGGATTCAAGTCCTTCGCGCGCTGACTCTTCTGGGCAGCACAGTTTTCAATTTCCTTGCCCTGCGATACCTGCCGATCACGCTGACCATCGCAATGTTCTTCGCGATGCCGATTGTTGTTACGTTACTCAGCATTCCGATTTTGGGCGAAAGGGTCGGGCTGCGCCGATTTCTAGCCGTCCTGACCGGGTTCATCGGGGTTCTGGTCATTGTGCAACCTTGGGGCGCACAGTTTCATTGGGCCGTGTTTCTCTCAATAGGGGCGCTGTTCTCTGCTTCGACCTATTTTGTTCTGACGCGCCTCCTTGCGGGGATCGACAACAACTCGACCAGTCAGCTTTGGACGAATGGGCTGGCCACCCTGGCTCTGGCACCGATTGCGTTGCAGAATGCGGTTTGGCCAGAAAACACACTGAATATGCTTGTATTCCTGTTCATCGGTTTTCTAGGGGGCGTTGGTCATATTCTGGCGACCCTGGCGTTCAGGTTCGCCCAAGCATCGGTGCTGGCACCGGTTACCTATGTACAGGTGATTTATGCCACTGCGGCGGGGTACCTGGTGTTTAACACGCTTCCGACGATCTGGACGGCGATCGGCACCGCCATCATCATCGCGTCTGGTGTCTATATCTGGCAGCGCGAGCGGGTCCGGGGGCTGTAGCTATCCGCGCAAGGTTTCAAACCGTATGAGAGTCTCGTCGAAGTGATACGCTTCGAAAATCTCACGATGAAGAAGTAGAGACAGGTTTTTTTTGCATACATCTGTATTGCTTACAATGATGGACGCCTATCATCAATTCGCCCAAGCGGACCTTTATGTATGTAGCTGGCGACGGCAGCTTTATCCGCGCTGCAGTTGTTCGGGCAACGAAAATGCTGCGATATATACGAATGGAGGGTTCGACGGGCCGCGTTGCAGCATTTTAGGACAAGGCTAATGACAGCATTGGGCCAAAAGCGGTAGTTTGACTGATTATTGTGAAGGTCTGGAAAGTCCCGCAACCCGGTTATAGCCCCTATCGAGATTGCAGCGGCTTGCACCAACGTCCGCTTTTTCTGCTGCATTGCGAAATGGATTTCTCATCCCACGCGGAGACGGAGATGCCGCAGGCGCAAACGGTAGATTTTTTGCTTTCTCGATGACGTCGATTGCGCGCTGACCGAAGCATTCCGTGTTCTGAAACCTGGTGGTCGCATCGTAATACTGGGCACAGATTGGGAAACGTTGGTTTGGACAAGCAGTGACCCCACCCTGATGAAGCGCGTGATGACGACCTATCAGGCGGTCTACGCCGATGCCAGATTGCCTAGGTCATTGCCAATGAGACTGGCGTTGGCCGGGTTCTCCAGCATATCGGCGGAA
>NZ_CALJXO010000173.1:0-7395 GCF_937988555.1 uncultured Boseongicola sp.
TTTGTCGATTTGGCAAGTTCAGAGGTATTGATTTCTTGTGCAGATCGCGCGGCCATCTGATCAATCAGAATCCGCAAGACATCCGGTTTTCGAACTGGCGTTGTGTCTGCCACGTCCCGCTCGACCACAGCATCAATGTAATCCCGATATGCGCGTTGTCGTGATCGCAAGGGCAGTGTTCTGGTTTCTGGAAACCCACCGGCCAAAATCAGATCGATATAGTCGCTGCGTGCGAGTGGTTCTGGATCGGATATCTGACCGAGGTTTGGATCTTTTTGCATCGCCCAGTCCACTAGGTGACTCACCGGTCCACTTTTGATTTCTGCCACCGACAGGGGCCAGAGTTTCAGCGTTCGCATCCTGTCTACCAGTGAGTCAGCCACGTCAGTGGTCGTAAATATGTTAGATGAGCCCGTGAGAACAAATTGGCCCTTACGTCGGTCCGTATCGACCACCCTCTTGATCGCAAGCGCCAACCTTTTGGACCGTTGAGCCTCGTCGATAATGAGCGGCGCCTGATCCAGATCCTGCATTAGGCTGGCCAGTTGTCCTTCTGGGTCCGCCTCAATGGCTGACAGGACTGCAGCGTCATCCAATGTGATAAAGCGACCATGCCCGAACAAATCCCTGACAAGCGTTGTCTTGCCAACCTGTCTAGGTCCAATGAAGTTCACCACGCGCGCAGACGCTGTGGCTTCTTCCAGTTCCATAACAAGGTGTCTCGGTAGGTAATCCTCTGTCTCAGTCATAACCTGCCATTTTCTTAACTCAGTGTGCGGCAGCCATGCTGAAAGGCTGTCTGCGGTCTGTGTAATAGAAGGTCCGCCATTTCTCTATTAGGCATCCCGTCATTTGCTCACTAGCCGAAGCTACAGTTATCACTCTGTCAACCCGGCATCTTCCAACTGCTCTCGGTCCGGCAAGTCACGCAAGCTTTCAAAGTCAAACGCCACAAGAAACTGATCAGTGGTCACAAAGGTATAGGGTGCCCCGCGTCGTAGACTACGTGGCCCTGTCGCAATCAATTCGCGCCCAGATAATTGAACGGTCTCGACACCTGCGGGACCTGCCAGAGCTTGAGTTGGCCGTTGTCGACGCGAACTAGAGTTGTCTAGCACGCGTGCTAGACAACTTGCGCTTTCAATTGGTCGGGCTTTGACTTTCAATCAGTCGGAGGTTTGAGCGCCAATCAGACAACACCTCACTTTCAATTGGTCGGAACTTGACTTTCAATTGGTCGGGTGCGTACTTTCAATCGGTCGGAAGGAGTCGTGCGACAATGTATCCAAGATTTGCCAAGGCTAGAGTGGAAGAGGCGCTGTCCGACACCCGCGTGGTTCTCATCTCGGGGCCGCGTCAGTCCGGCAAAACGACGCTTGCAACCGACATCGCATCGGACAAGACACCCTTTCTGACATTGGACGATGCCAACGTTTTGCGGTCGGCGATTGATGATCCGGTCGGGTTCGTCCGCGGATTGGACCGCGCCGTGATCGATGAGATCCAACGCGCGCCCGACCTTTTGCTCGCCATTAAAAACCTCGTCGATGACGATAAGACACCGGGGCGGTTCCTCCTAACGGGTTCGGCCAACCTCATGACCATTCCAAAAGTGGCAGATTCCCTTGCCGGTCGCATGGAGGTTGTTCGGTTACTGCCGCTCTCACAGGCAGAAATTCTGGGTACGAAATCAGAGTTCATTGATCGGGCCTTTGCTCGAGAGAAACCGACAGCCGAGCATATGATCGTCGGTGACGAGCTCGTTGAAAACGTCCTTTCCGGCGGGTATCCAGAAGCGCTCGGCCGGACGCGATGGTCCCGGAAGCAGGATTGGTATCACGGCTATCTTGATGCGATCGTCCAGCGTGACGTCTGTGACGTCGCACATATCGAACGACTCGCCATCATGCCGAAACTGATGTCGGTGCTTGCCGAGCACTCGGGGCAGTTGGTCAACTACACGGGTATCGGTGCCGGCCTGGACCTCAATCATGTCACCACACAGAAGTATGTGAGTGTCTTTGAGAGCCTCTACCTCGTTCATACCCTGCAGCCCTGGTTCACAAACCGACTGAAACGTCTAACCAAGTCACCCAAACTACATTTTTACGATGCGGGCCTCCTCGCAGCGATGCGGGATGTTTCGCCAGATGTGGTCCAAAAGGACAAAACGAGCTTTGGTGCGATCTTGGAGACCTTTGTGTTCAGCGAACTACGGAAGATCGCGACGTGGAGCGAACAGAGGTGCACGTTCTCGCATTTCCGGGACAAGGACAAGAACGAGGTCGACATCGTATTGGAGAACCGCCGCGGTGAGGTCGTTGGGATCGAGGTAAAATCGTCCGCCACTGTTTCGGCGGGTGATTTTTCGGGGATGCGCAAGCTCGCGGACGCCAGCGGCAAGAAATTCGTCCAAGGCATGGTGCTCTACGACCACGACCAAGTCGTACCGTTCGGCGAGAACATGTTCGCCGCTCCGCTCTCGTGCCTTTGGGGTGGCAAATGAATCTCGTCGAGGACCTTGCAGACCGGCATTTCCAAGTTGTTTTGGTGTAATGTTGAAAGGTTATAGCTGCTGACTTTAAGCTACCATCTCAGTGGCATAGTCAGCCCAGAGGCAGAATGCATCTGCTCGTGCGTGGTGGTAAGACGTTGCTGAAAGGCAGTAGCGGCGAGGGCGGAAGATGTTCTTGATCTGGTCATGTGCGGCAAGGAAGCGCTGTGCTTGCCGTGGCGACCTGAAGCGCCCCATGATTGCCTCCAATCCTGTTGTTGAGGCCTTTGTGGGCGCGCTGATCGGCGTCCGGTGCTTGATGCGAAATCGGCTTGATATAGCTGCGCAGCTTGTCTGTAATAACGACCCTTGGCTTGCCAAACTGTGCGATCAACCTTGCCATGAAGCGCTGGGCAGCTTTCGCATTTCGGCGCGTTTGAACAAGAATATCGAGCGTATCACCGTTGGCGTCGACAGCGCGCCAGAGCCAATGCTTCACGCCGTTGATCGGGATCACAACCTCATCGAGGTGCCACTTGTCGTTCGTCCGTGGCCGGTCACGGCGGATGCACGCAGCAAAGTGCGCACCAAATCGGTTGACCCAGCCGCGGATTGCTTCTCGGCTGATCATCACGCCACGTTCCGCAAGCAGATCCTCAACATCCTCCGTACTCAGCGCAAACCGATGGTATGCCCAGACCGCGTAAGCAATGACTTTACGAGGGAACCGGAAGCCCTTCAGGCGCAGCATACTGGTTGGGATTTTCATGATGTTGAAATAGCCTGATCATGCAAGCTGAACAACTTGGCAATGCCGTTTTGAATCATACTCTAAGAGTCTGAGTCTGCTTGGCGTTGTCACATTAACTTTTCTAAGTCGAAATATCGAAGTTTTTGAAAATACGTTTTACCGGATTTCAACGACTTACGAGATTTCAAGTCCCATCAAGAAGACGAAATCTGCCGATAACTGAGTTAATGTGACAACACCCGTGGGGCAGGGGGTTTCAGTTGATCTGTTGATTGAAGATCTCATCGCGGATGTGGCCGACCGACCCTATGAGGTGGCAACGGTGTCCGGTGGGTGGATGCTGTGCACGCGCGCGGGTTATGCTGCTGTGATCCACGCCGCGGCAGATGTGGGTGGGCAGGATTTGGATTTGCGGGATTTCGACGTCGCCGTACTGGCTGCTGTGGCCTACAACCAGCCGATTATGCGCGATGGGCTGAAGAACATTTTTGGCAAGGAGATCAGCCGTGATTTGATTGGACGACTTGATGCGCGGGATCTCATCGCCACCGGTCCGCGCAGCCCGCGCCGTGGTGCGCCTTAGACCTTTGTGACGACGGAGCAGTTCTTGGTGGCTTTTGATCTGCAAAGCCTGCGTGACCTGCCCGATCGCGAGCAGCTGGACGATGCGGGGATGGGACCAGCCGAATCTTGACAATCTTTGCCATAAATCCTAATTTCTGCATATGGCAACGATGAACGTATCCCTTCCTGACCTAATGAAATCTTGGGCCGAGCACCGCACGCGAGGCGGTCGGTACAGCAACGTGAGTGACTACGTTCGAGATCTCATTCGCAAAGATCAGGAACAACATGTCGCCATTGAAGAGCTGCAGGGCCTGATAACTGAAGGACTACAAAGTGGCCCGGCCCAATCCTTCGATATGTCGGCATTTATCGCAGGCAAAACGTCGAAGTGACATACGGCATTACGCTACGGCCGGCAGCCGAGGCAGACTTGGCCGAGATTTGGGACTACACGGTTGGGGCGTGGTCGGAGGATCAGGCAGAAGTCTATCTCACCGGTTTGGGGCAGGCTTTTGACCGACTTGCCCAGTTTCCGGAAATGGCGCGCCTTCGGATGGAGTTCACCCCGCCGGTGCGCATCCTACCTTATCAAAGCCACCTCGTTGTCTATTTGGCAGAAGATGACCTAATAGGCGTGATCCGCGTCCTCCACAGTCGCGCAAACTGGACCACGTTGCTCGCGGAATAAGGCTACAAATACTTTCGCACCGAGATGCACCAACGGCGGATTCCGGACATTCGCTGCGTTAGAGCGTTACGCACCAAGCACCCAAAAACGGACCTTCAGCGGCGGTCAGCCGAATGGCTGTTATGCGGACGGGCGCTAAATCGCTCCGCGATAGGGGCGCTTGTGGCGGGTGTTGCGCAGAACAAGGATTTGTTGCGCGGATTTTGGTGTCGGGTGTGTGCTGTTGGTCGAGGTGATTTTGCCTCGATTGACAGAGGACATTCCGATAAACATTCAACAATCGACACCAATGACGCCCCTGCGTGCCCGGATGATTGCCGATATGATATCGCGCGATCTCGGCTCTGCATCCCAGACCAGCCACCTGCGCGCCTGCAAGCGGTTCGCGGCTTGGCTCGAGCGTTCGCCGGAGACGGCGACGCCTGATGATGTGAAGTATTTCCAGCAGCATCTGATATAGAGCGGGACAAGAATCTGCATGCGTAACCTTGGCGTTGTCACATTAACTTTTCTAGGTCAAAATATCGAAGCTTTTGAAAATATGTTTTACTGTATTTCAACGACTTACGAGATTTTAAGTCCCATCAAGAAGACGAAATCTGCCGATAACTGAGTTAATCTGACAACACCCTGGCGGCGCCCCTTCACGCGCAGAACAGTGGCACAGTGACCGTGACATTTGGAATTTCGGGGACAGAGGAATGGGTGGTCTCGGACGAAGCCAGCGGCTGGTTGCAGGACCAGAAAACTGGATAGTACCAGTTTACGATTTCGGCAGGTCCGCCGGAGGACCCGCAAGCAGGCGCACCGCTTTTTGGGCACATGGTCCTGAGGCTTGGCCTTTTATATGCTGCGTTTCCCGAGGACCTGGTGATCGAGGGTGTCCCGGGTAAGTATGTCGTAACAATCGACGAGGGCGATCTCAGTTTCATTATGACGAGAATTCGCGAACAGGACAGCGATGGCATAGTTCTTCTGGAAGGGGACTTCACTGCGACGGCTCCCCTCAAGGAGCCATCTGCATAGGCGACAAACCAAGACCCGCTACCTGTCGAGGGCAAATTCTCGGTCAGCCTTGGCCCCGCAAGTTGACGATGCCGTTTGCAGGGTTTGCCGGGGCCGGTGCGCAATACAGCCAGCGGTCTACATAAGGGCGCTTATCGGGCGTGCTCCTTGAGTGGACCTTAGCAAACCGTCGGTTAGCGCACACTCGCAGCCTTGCAGGGTCGTAGCGCTCCGAGAGCTTGCGCTGCGAACCAAATTAAGCAAGCCACTTGTTGCTTGAGCAATTATTTGCTATATATATTGCACTAGAAAGAGGGTAATCGATATGAACCAAGCAAGCAGTTCACCTCAGTTTGTTCCGGGCGCAGTCTTGGGCAAGTCTGTTTTTCGAGCATCGCAGGCGCTGGGGCTGTCGGGAGCAGAGCTTGCTACTGTCATTGGAGTCAGCCCTTCTTCAGTTTCCCGCCTCAATGATGGACAATATAAGCTGAGTGGTAAGCCGTTTGAACTTGCAGCGTGCTTGGTTCGCGTTTTTCGCTCGTTGGACGCAATTGTCCACGGTGATGGTACATCAATGAAGGCTTGGATGGTCAACCAAAACACGCATCTCAATTCGACTCCAAAGGACGAAGTGAAGTCAGCTCAAGGCCTTGTCCGAGTGATGAACTATCTCGATGCAGCCAGAGCTCCAATATAAACCATACGCAAACGAAGTGTGGCGTCTTGTTGAAGCACAGCATGTTGTTTCGACGACGAAGCTCGTCGATAGCGGCGAAGAGCAGGAGCTCTTGGAGCAAATATTAGAGACGACCAAGCCCCCGGTTCCTCCGGATTGCCAGCACCTGCACTACCTTATTTCCACGCCGTTTCGCTATGGTCGATATCCTTGGGACTCGCGCTTTCGCAGGATGGGTGAAACGCCAGGTGTGTTCTATTGCGCGGAAGATCCAATCACAGCTGTTGCTGAGACAGTCTGGCAGAGAAAGATATTCTTTGATGGCTCGCCGGGCACTCCACTCCCAAAAGAGCCAGGGACATACACAGCGTTCAGTGTATCGGTTCGCGTTCCGTTAGTCATAGACTTAACTGAACCACCTATGTCGTCTCACGTGGCCCTTTGGACTGATCCAGACGACTATCACGCATGCCTCGATCTGGCAGATCGCGCCCGAGGGGATGGTTGTGAGCTCATACGTTACTCGTCAGTCCGCCACCCAGATGGTCTAGCTAACATTGCTGTGCTTACTTGCCGAGCGTTTGAAAATTCCAATCCCGCACAAACTCAGACATGGCACCTGTTCCTTAGACCCGGACGCACACAAGTACGCTGCGAACATCCGAAAGTATCGCTCGAGTTTGGTTTCGAGGAAACTAGATTGGCGTTTGTATAGCTTCCGCGGTCTTTGGGCACGCGACCTCCTGAAGTGCCTTGTTGCACAGATCAGCTGCACCTGGAAACGCGCCCTACCCGAGACGGATCTCAGGCGGTGCGTTCGAAATGCGGGCGCCCAAGTCCAGTCATCCGGTTTAGAATCCGGACGCCAATCTTGACTTCTGTTTTCTGATTTTCGAAGTTGCGCGCCTTTAGCTTGGGCCCAATAACTGTTTTCCAACGGCCCATGAGGGTCTCACCTCGGCTGCGTTGATTGTAGCCAGTGGCTTTCTGCCAGGCCATCCGCCCGCGGGCTGCGATCTCGGCGATATGGCAGTCACGTACCGTCGGATCTTGTGCCGCATCAGGGCTCGGGGTGGCATTCTTGGGAGGAGGAATTGTGGCCTCAATCATCGATCCGAAACGCGCGGTAAGAAGGTCGCGTGTTGGGCCACCGTCGTATGCACCGTCTGCCAAAAACTGGGTGACCGGGCCGGCTATTTGGTCCAGCAGACCCG
>NZ_CALJXO010000174.1:0-3795 GCF_937988555.1 uncultured Boseongicola sp.
AGTCGCCGCCGACGACCGTGAGCCGTGGGCGCATACGGTGATGGGGTGGGTGTACCAGTGGTTTGACCGTGCTCCTGACCGGGCGCTCGCCGAACTCGACCGGGCGGTGGCACTCAACCCGGGCAGCTTCTATTACAGAAGCCTAAGGGCGTTTTCTATGACTTACGCAGGTCAATCCGAGACTGCTCTGTCTGAGCTTGGCATGGCGATGCAGCTCAATCCGCATTTCCCTATCACCTACCACATTTTCTATGGCCGTGCTCTATTCAACCTGGCGCGATATTCCGAAGCCGTCCCGCATCTGGAACGCGTACGCTCTGCGCAGCCCAACCATCCGAATGCACTGGCACTGGCCGCCGCATGTTATGCCGCGAACGGACAATTGGACGAAGCCCAGGCAACTGCCCGGGAAGTAGAGCAGGCAAACCCAAAATTCACGATCAGTTTTGCGGGCAGCGTTCTCCCATATGTTATCGACGAGGAGCGCCAACGATTTTTGTCGATGTTGAAGCTTGCTGGCTTGTCGGAATAATCAGCGGTTATGCCGCCATTCGCTGCGCCGTCCACCAAGGTCCGCTTAGGGCCGTTCATGTTGGCCGGGGCGAGATCGTTTGGCAGGATCGCTGCGATGCGGCTAACGGCAGCAAGGAGCCCTTAGTTACCGGTTTGGTAACGTCGCTGCTTGGATATTTTGGGGATGGGTGAAGTCTTTTTGTAACCTCAAGCGATCATTTCTTCTGTTGAGTATTTCGCTGCGGTGTGGCCTCACGGTTGCCAACCAACCTTCTGCAGCCCATCAAGAATGTGATCGTGTTCGCGAGGGTCCGCGTATTGGGTTGGTTTGATAGAAAATTCAGCTTCTACTCGTCCGGGGTGTGTCTTTTCACAATCTAACAACGCAGCATATCCCTTGTCCGTTTGACCAAGGTGGCCGCGCGCCGAACCTAATAGAAGGTAGGCCCACGAATTGTAGGGCTGTAGTTGGATGACGCGCTCACACCAATCACGTGCCACCAAATAATTCCCCGTCTGTAGGTGGGATCGAGCAATATTTACTGCATAGACGTCAGTGGAGCTAAGGCTGGTGACTAAAATAGGAATGCCCTTTTCCGGCATTCCCATAAATCCTAGAAGATTGCCCATAGTTGCCCCAATCTCAGGATTGTTTGGAACGACCTTCAAAGCCCGCTGCAACGCTTCCATCGCCAAGTCCAAGCGCTCCGCCCGCTGGTATGCTTTACCAAGCGTCCAATTGACAAAAGGGTCGTTGCGATTGAGTGCATAAGCCCGGTGAGCTAGCTCCAGGCCTTCAGAAAAGGTTTCCTCGCGGCTTCGCCCCACAAGGCATATTCCTTCCTGCAGCACAGCCTGTGAATATCCGGCGAGAATACGGGCGTTGTTTGGTTCTATCTCGAGCGCGTCCAAAAAGCAGCGCTGTGCTGGTAGGATGTCTGTGTGCGAAAGAAGATCCAACAGCGCCATCCCGCGATTGTAATTATACCAGGCACTTGGAGATATGGTGGCCTTGGTTGGCGCCTTACCCCGTTCGGCCACCTCAATTTGAAAGCTCACCTTGGCTGCAATCTGGTATGCAATCTGGTCAGCCGACTGGAACAAACCGGCACCTGCAACCTCACATGAATCTGGAAATAGATGACGGCCGGTCAGAACATCAACGAGACTGAAATCAGCGCGCCAACAATTGTTCCACAACCGAACGCTGCCCTCAATCGCGTAGCTGGCGCCAAAAGAAATCGCCAATTCAGAAGTCGGAGTGTTCTTTGCCGTTGCTGCAGAGATTGAATGGTGATCCACGATTTTAAGGGGCAAAGCCGAGGCAAGAACCGCGATTAACTTAGGTGTCAGGGTGTCTGCAAAACTCTGGGAGTTCATGCCCATATTATCAAAAGGCAGGACCGCCACAATTGGCGAACTGGCAAATCCTACATTGATCGTTGGCGTGGCGATGGCGTTATCGCGATGGGCTAGTGTATTGCGTCGCAATCCCGACACAGAAGGTAGTATGCTCTGTGTTTCGGCACTTGGATTGACACCAAGTTCTTTGGCCAGCAAGTCAGAAAATTCATCATACCGTCGGCGGGCAAGTCCGTTCCTACCTGCCGCGATGTCCGCCCTAATAAGTGTTTGTTGGGCAACCTCGTGCAACGGATCAACGGCAAGCGACCTGTCTGCAATTTGAACTGCATTCCGATAGCGCTCAACCGCTATGTATTTGTCCATCAGTCTCTCAAAAACTGAAAGACAAATGTCCTGTAGGCGTTGCTTCTCTCTAGCTCGCCATTGTTCAAATGGTTCTTCACGCAAACTAAAGCCTTGAAGAAAATCGCCAACGTAAAGCTCCGCAGCGCGTTCAAGTGCTGGTAGAGTTCCCTCGGCACTTTTCAGTTCGAATTCTCGGGCGTCAATTTGAACCCGCATGGGATCAAGCAGGAGCGTGGTGGACGTAGCCACCAATCCATCGACATCAGGCAACATATGACGGATCGCAAATAGAGATTGTCTCAGATTGTTCAGGGCGCCTTGCTCTCCCATGCGGCCCCATAACAGGTCTGCAAGCTCTTCACGTGATCGTTCACGACCGGCGGAAGACGCCAAGACAGCGAGCAGCGCTGCTGCTTTTCTCCGCGGCAAAACGAATTGATCATTTGATGCGCCCGCGTAGGCAGCGAATCCACCAAACAAGTTGAGACGTAGCGGTACCATTGGTCACCATAACCAGTTCGGATGTAAATCACAGCTCATCGTTGCTTTAGCCGGGTCCACCTTAGCGATTTGTAACGACGAATTAACGCCAACGATCCTGTTCAGGGCAAAAGTTGTGACGCGGTTGTAACGGCAGAGCTGCATTGCTGGAGAACGCGCATCTCTTAGAACAACGGAATATCCGGCATGAAATCTTTCGCTTTCGCTTTGCTGCTCGTAGCGGGTGGTGCATTCTTCTCGTTCATTCAACCAGCTTTTGCAGCCGATGATTCGCATCGGAGTAGTTCCAATTGTACCGCGTTGATGAAACTCGTGACGTTTGTGTCGAGCGAGACAGGTTATCTTCCTCTATCGGATTGTCCGCGGGTACGTTCGACCACAAACTCAGCACTTCGTGGATTTCTGGGACTGAATGCAAGCTATGCCCAAGAGCAACCATTCGCGATGTATGTGCCCATGGATGCGGAAGTTCTGATCGGCCCAGAAGTTGAAGTCACTAGTATCCTGGGTCAAAGCTACATTGTACACGAGCTGGTTCATGCCCATCAGGTGGTATCCGGCGCGGCACAGCGCGCGCCATGCCCTGGTTGGCTTGAGGGCGAGGCGTACCGAGTGCAAGCGAGCTATCTAAAGGCCCGAGGCCTAACCGAGGATGCGTTTGAAATGGAGATTTTTGGAATGCTGCAAGGCTCCTGCGCCCAAGCGTATCACCCCGAGCTGATCCTACAGTAAGCGAAACTCGCTTCGCAGACAGCGCGACATAAGGCAAAAAGCGCACTGTTTCGCGGGAGGCCGCGGTTTAGCAACTGTCGCGAACAATAACTGCACGCCTGCACCAATATAATGGTTTCCGTCGGACTAGTGACTTGCCTCTGGCAAAAATCGAGAGCTTTGTCGGGTTTCTGCGTAGCGGCGAATGGCGGCTTCGTCCCGCACACCGACGTTTTAGCCGACAAAAATGCTGCGCCATGCACGAATGGCCGCAATGCGAAAGCTGCACCGCAGCGTTGTATGGAGCGGCCAAAGTCCGGTTAGGGCCGTTCATGTTGGTCGGGGCGAGATCGTTTGGCA
>NZ_CALJXO010000175.1:0-4846 GCF_937988555.1 uncultured Boseongicola sp.
CGGGTGCGCTTGAAGTCCCGCGCCGTCACTAAGGGCGGAAAGCGGACTTTCGCTGCAAACGCGAGCCAAGAATGGGTTAACGGCGGGAGCTGACATTCAGACAAACGTGAAACTCGGAATTTTTCTGCATTGCGGAAGGCGGCTCAGAGCCTAAGGCGGACATGCGATCTGACGCAGACGAATTGCTCCATTTTCCAGCCAGACAGCATTAATGCGGTCTTGTATGAACGCGTTTGCACTTATCCTTTCATGGAGCCCAATACCCGGCCCCATCGAAAGACGTACATCAAAGCAATCATACACACGACAAGACCGATCACGTCGCCAGTCGCATAGATGGCCCAGACTCCGATGACCTTCTCCAAATCAATCAATGCGGAGTAGACCAGAGTTTGGCCGAGAGAGTTTATAACGGAAGAGAGAGCCCCAACAGCTATCATACCCTTCCAACGCAGCCTTCTTGAGGCACCGAAATAGAAGTTGTAGCCGGCAAGCCGCGCAATCTCAAAAGCTATATATGCGGAGGCTGACCCAACAAGGATGCTCTCTATCAGACCGGGTTCAAGGAAATTCAATTCCTCCGACGAGCTGAACAGCCAGATTGATAGACTTGTCCCCACAATCAGAGCGGGCACCGCTTTCCAGCCATATGCCCATGTCGCAAGAACCCTCACCCCGTGGGGCAGATATACCAGGCTGGCGAATACCGTAATTTCTGGCAAAATAAGACTTTGCACTGGTGTTACAACCAAGGCGGTCAACCCGTGACATAAGACATAGGCGAGGATAATGATCAAAAAACTCACGGACGGAGTCCATTCGATGAGTGCTCGGAGATGTCGAGGAGAGAGCTGTCTGCGCTTTATCAACAGACCGGCATATTAATCACATAATCAGAAACACCTGTCGGTCAATGCGTAAGATCACTGCGCACCAAATAGTGCCTCGACTTATAACCTTCGGCTTTTTCGAGAAAACCCAGGGACAACAAGGAACGCAACGCCCTGTGATAAGTGGCCTGCGCGATCCCAGAGGTCAAATCATGTCTTCGGATATCGTCGGACGTAACGACCACTCCATGCGCTCCAGATAAGGCATGTGCGGCAAGAAACACGTCCATCTCGACTGCGGTCAATGTGTGGAGTCCGACCTCATGCTCCATTTCGCGCAGCATGCTACGCAGTTCAAAAAGTGCAGAAATTTTGCTCATATGTCCGATACGCCGATAGTTGCCGCACATGTTTATCACAAATTAGGGGAAGAGTGAGTAAGAAATTGTCATTCCACAAATTATCATGTTGACAATTTAAGCGGCTTGAAACACATTTCTTCCACTCCCTGAGTGTACGTGAGTGGTTGCCTCTAGAGTGTTTTAGAAGATTCTGCCCCGGTCGCTCAAAGGCGACTGGGGTAATTTAAGCTGCACCACCGCGACGTCGTCACCATTCTGACCGGAGCGTCGTGGCGATCTACGCTGCAGTCGCATCAGGCCGGTTTGTCCGCACACCGACGTTTTAGCCGACAAAAATGCTGCGCCATGCACGAATGGCCGCAATGCGAAAGCTGCACCGCAGCGTTGTCTGGAACGGCCAAAGTCCGGTTAGGGCCGTTCATGTTGGTCGGGGCGAGATCGTTTGGCAGGATCGCTGCGATGCGGCTAACGGCAGCAAGGAGCCCAATGTACCAATTTACTGTTTGGCAGTGAAGGTCCGGTTTCGGGAAACCGATTAAATTGCCCTCAAATTTCGGCTCAAACCGGCCATTGGTCGACCCCTAAGGCGCTACGGTGTAGCTATCGCATTGCTGACATTCATACACCGCGCAGCACTTTATCGACCGAAACGTAAGTAAGCGGACTAGGTTGTCATTCGCTGCACATTCATTCGCCCCTGCAACGAAGTGCATTCATGCCCAAATTTCCTGCTCCAAGAGAGTCGTTTGGTGCGGTAGATACCATCAAATCGACGAGAAATATGTTCTCAAGCAACGGACGAAAGCAACTTTCACCCTTGTCGGCATAAATTTTTGGCGCAGCCAAGTTGCACGAAATGAACAAGAAATCATCCGTAATGGCAAAAAAGTATTAGTTTCGCCGTTATTCTCTAGTAGTCCTATAAATTTCGGATCGCTAAGGTCGAATCAACAATGCAGCCGGTGAGCTGCTCAATCGATCATCAGGGAGTGGTTCGGCATGGTTGGGGGAAGACCGATGCAACCGGATTTAGAGGTCATCCAGATCGGGCGCGGCGAAACATTTCGGGCCCATGAGCATGGCTACCCCTATCCAACTGTCCGCTGGCATTTTCACCCAGAGTATGAGTTGCATCACGTTGTCGCGACAACTGGGCGTTACTTTGTGGGCGATTTCATTGGCGCGTTCAAACCCGGCAATCTTGTTTTGACTGGCCCGAATTTGCCGCACAATTGGGTTAGCGATGTCGACGCCGACGAAAAAGTTCCCTTACGCAACCGTGTACTACAATTCACTGATGAGGCAATTCGTGGCGCAATGGACGTCATTCCGGAGTTACAATGCGTCTCAGCGACACTGGACAAAAGTCGCAGCGGACTCTTGTTCTCAGAAACGACTACAGTGACTGTAGAACCTCTTCTGGCAGAACTCGTGAACGCGCGTGGCATCCGCCGGATCGAGCTCTTCATTGGGATCTTCGGCGCTCTCACTCAGGATTGTGAATCGCGGCAACTGACCGGTGCTGAATATTTGCCTGACCCTTCAGGGTACATGTCATCGGGGCTGAACGCAGCACTTGCATTCATCGATGTAAACCTCACCGAACTTTTCAATGAAGGCGATCTAGCCGATATCGCGGGCGTAAGCCGCACGACCTTTTCACGCAGCTTCCGCAAGCACACTGGGATGTCCTTGGTTCGCTATATCAATCGTCTGCGCATCGGCTTGGCGTGCCAATTGCTGATCTCCGATCAACACGAGAAGATCACCGATGTCTGCTATGCGTCTGGGTTTAACAACTTGTCGAATTTCAACCGACAATTCGCGGCTCAGAAGGGAATGTCACCTTCGCGGTTCCGAGCTCGCATGCTCGAGCACACGAACCTGAGTTTAGATTCCGGTCGAAGTATCCAAGCGGCGTAAAGCGCCGCACTCAAGTAAAGCAAGATCAAAGCGACGACGCCAAGATTGGCAAAAACTATCTGCATCCCGCTGGCACCTCCAGCGGGGCGGAATTCTACTACCCGGCATTCAAAAAAGGTCGGTTCTTATTGTCAAATATCACAGGAGGAAAAAGCCATGAAACTCAAGTCCATCAGTGTAGCAGCTACGCTCGCAGCGCTCATTTTGAGCAGCGCCCCGACCAATGCCCAAACAACAGGGACCGTTGCGTTGGGAGTGGGCAAAATATGGGGGTCGTTGATCTGTGGTATGATGGTTCTTTTGCGGGAGGACGGCCATGGATGTGCAGATCTCGATGGAAACAACCTTTGATGATGGGACACGACGAACGCATCGGCTTGGGGACTTGTCGCGCCCCTATCGATTGACAAATTCGGAGGCGCTCGGCCTTTTGCTTTCAGACGCCAAAGCAATCATTAGTCAGATTCAGAGAGCTATTCTTACGGATCAGCTCGAGGAAGTAGTCGCCGTAAATCGCACATGCTCAGCCTGCGGGTCCACAAAACCCATTCACGACTATCGCACACGAGTTTTTGATACGGCATTTGGTCGATTTCGACATCAAGTTCCGCGGCTCAAGCAGTGTAAATGCGGTGTAGCAGCAGGTAGCAAATGCCGTGGCGAGCAGTCGCCCGTAGCCAAGATATTCCCAGACCGTGCGACACCAGAGCTATGCCGCCTTCAGACCGAGCTTGGGTCGCGTCATTCATTTCGTGAAGCGGCACGGATCATGGAGACCTTTCTTCCCTGCGCGAAGCAGATTAACACAACGGTGCGCAACCGCCTGGGCCGAGTCGCACAGAACTTTATTGACCGTGAACCCGCGCAAATCAGTGTGGATGAAGATGCGCAATCGCCTCCGCTGACCGTGTTTCTAGACGGTGCCCATATCCGTTGTCGGCCAGAATACCAGAAGCGGCACCTTGATGTGGTGGTGGGTAAGGTCGAAAGTCCCAATATGTGCCGTCGCTTTGGCTTTGTCGCGCAAGCGGCGACGTCACCGAGTGGACAGCTCAGGCAAGACTTGCTCGCGCTCGGCTGGGACGGTCAGCGGCCTGTCACCGTCATCTCCGATGGAGAACCCGCGCTGCCAAATCTGGTCCGTGCTGCCGTTGATGGGCGTGTGCGCCATATCCTGGACTGGTGGCATATTTCGATGCGTGTTCAGCATATTGAAAATGCCGTCAAAGGGCTTTTGCAGACGGAGAGTTTTCCGGGATTTCCTGAACTATTCAAACGCCCAGCGGAAACACTTCGATGGTGCTTGTGGCATGGGAAAATCATGACCGCTGGTACGCGCCTCAAGCTATTGATGATTGATTCCGGCAGGGTCACAACGGAAGACGCTGCAGTCAGGGCGGCGGCCGCGAGAGTCGAAGCACGTTGTCGAGAACTCTACACGTACTTGGCAAACAATTGGGATGCTCTCACCAACTACGGCTGGCGACAGCGCAACGGGTTTTCGATTTCATCGTCTCGGGCGGAGGGCTGTGTCGACGACATCGGCAACGCAAGGATGGGTAAGAGGCGCAGGATGCGATGGTCACCGAGAGGCGCACACAATGTCGCAGTTACCAGAGCAGCCGTTCTCGATGGTCGATTGTCCGTTTCACACCAAGAGATGGCCGCTTAACCCCCAGCTTTTGCCCACTCCCTACAACGACAACGCAAAAGCCTTGCGCCGGAACAGCC
>NZ_CALJXO010000176.1:0-16790 GCF_937988555.1 uncultured Boseongicola sp.
GGATGGGCGCGGCCGGTATCTAGACAATATCTTCATCGAACGGCTCTGGCGCTCCCTGAAGCAGGAGGCCGTCTATTTGCACGAGATTACCAACGGCTTCCAAGCCAAACGGATCATCGACGACTGGATCGGCTTTTACAACTCCGAGCGCCCTCACACCGCGCTCGACAAACGCACCCCAGACGCGGAATACTTCGAGCAAGCAGAAATACGCAACGCGGCATGAACACCAAAATGATGCATCTTAGGCAAGCAGCAAAACTGTCTTAAAAAGCAGGACCACTTCAGTCCGGCATCGTTCAATCCCAAGGGTTGATCACTTCAACTTGCATTGCTCGAAAGGGCTCTATGTCTCTCGTGGCCACGCGGCAACGGTCGTTTGCAAGTGCGATTGCTGCAATCATACCGGCCAGTTCACCAACCGCTTTGCCAGCACTTCTTGCGGTCGCCATGTGACCACCGTAAAAAATCGAGGCCTTGGTATCAAAATCCAGAATACGGCCGCGAAAATCAGTCTCACGTATCTCTGTGATAGCGTTGTGAAGGTCAGCCCGTCGCTTGCCCGAAGGCAAAGCCCACAAGCCATATTCCATTTCCGCCAGTGTTACGGCGGTAAGGTGCAGTTCGTTTGGGTCTTGTTCGTCAAGCCACTGGATCACCTTTGGATCAGGGTTTTTCTTGAGCGGTTCAGAAATGACATTTGTGTCCAGAATAATCATTCGAACGCCATCGGATTACTCGCCGTCTTGTCACGGTCAAACTGAAAACCATCATCAATCACCCCGCCATATTTGGCATTCAATATGGTTCCAAACCCTGTACCGGTCTCAATCCGAACAAGCTGTGCAATAGCTAGGCGAACCTCGGCCTCCGCGCTGCGTTTGTTCCGTGCGGCGACACGTTTCAAGGCTTCATAGTCGTTATCGGGTATGTTGCGCACGGTCATTTGGCTCATCGGTAAATATCCTCTCGAATGATGCTATCAGCATAATAATGATGCTGGCATAATGCATGCGCATATCGCCATGCGATAGCAAAAAGAAGCCCCGCGCAAGCGGGGGCCAAGTCCACCTCAACACGAGGATCAGTTAGAAGCAGTCGGGCACCCAAGCCTCGATTCGTGCTTTCTGTTCGGCTGTCACGCCGCACATTTTTTGATGCTCTGGATCGTTGAACAGCTTGTGCATCGCTTCGTTCTTTTCACCCTTGTTCGACTTGGAAAATGCCCGGTGGGATTGTCACATTAATACTCGCAGACCTGATTAGTTCTAGAAATCCAAGATTAAGCAGCGACAATCTCACGCCACTCAGCGAGCTCTAAGGCACGCGTTTGTTGGAGTGTTCGTCGCGAGATCAGATGACGCCGCAAATTGAAATGGTTGTGGATGGCGTCGTGTGTGAGCAGAAAACGCTGCATTGATCCGGGTGATTTGAACCGAGCCATTTGGCGCTCGCGCCGACGCGTTGGTTGATGTTAAAATTCAAATCTATTGTTTAATCTGCCACCTGTGACGTGGATGTGCGCCAGCCCCAAATCACGCAGGGCGGCGGAAAAAGACCTTGGTTTGCCGGTGACGAATTGATTCGGAATGTAACCCTGCTTTTTAAGTAGTTTCCTCATACCTCTAAGGTGCGCGCGTTTGTTTCGGCGAAATTGAGCGAGGGCTTCAAGAACCTCACCTTCGTCGGCAACGGCTCGCTACAGATATGTCCGTCTGCGACCAATTCGGACAAACACTTCATCAAGATGCCAGGTTCCCGAAGGTCGATCCCTGCGGGATTTGACGTTGGCGGCAATCACCGGGCCGAATTTCAAGACCCATCGGCGGGTCGTTTCATAACTAAAATCGATCCCGCGTTCGGCCAGCACTTCTCACTATCTCGAAAGCTCAACGGGAAGCGAAAGTAGAGCCAGACCTCCCTCTGGATTATTGATTGCGGAAATCGATGGTGTGCGGAGGATATTTTGTTCATTCGAGGAAATTACCCGTCGGCGGGCCGACCGACGAGTTAACGTGACAATACCGCTGCGCTCCTGGTTGAAATGGTTGTGAACGGAGGAATGAACGGCGACGTATTTCTGCAAGGTGCGCAGTCGCCTAAATCGAAGCATGGCCCGCTCTCTTCGTCGGAATGGCCTCTTTTCATGGTTTGCAAGCAACCCACTGTCAGGCAGCGGGTGTGAATTCTCAGCCCGAATTTTGAGCGAGCGGCCGGTTTCCTGCCGGTCAGCGTTACCGACGACTTTCATCGCAGCGCCATATGATCGAAGTTTGTCCGTCAGCAAGGTTTTCGGGGATCCGCGGCGGCGCGTTGTTTTCTTTAGAAATTTCAATGCCGCCTTACGATTCCGCGCCTTCCTGACCAAACTTTCCAGAACCTCGCCTTCATTTTTAACGGCACGCCACAGGTAGTGCCGCCCGCCGTCGATCGTAAGCGTCCGACGCTCCCCAACTAACGGCGCTGCTTCTGGCACGAGAGCGGTGCTTGGCTGCCGAGTTAGGGATGGGATCGGGTGATTTACATGTGGCTCATGACCACAAAGCCAAGAAAGACGCCCAGGTGTTGCGAAGGTGCGCTGGGAATTCGCCCCTTCGCCAGCTGGCTTCAATTGGATAATAATGGTTCTTAAAGGAGCGATCACGCCGTAGTCTTCGGATACTGCTCGCAAACAAAGGTGGCGTTATGACAACTCACACCGGCTATCTTCTGATCGCAGACATCACCGGATACACAAAATTTCTGACATCCTCGGAAATGGATCATGCTAACGCGATCCTGCATTCCCTGCTGGAAGCGCTTATTGAACAAATTGGCGACCCGCTACATTTCTGGAAAATGGAAGGCGACGCTGTGCTGGCCTATTCGACCCGACAGCAGTTCCCTTCCGGCGAAACTTTTCTGGCCATCTGCGAAAACCTCTACAATTCGTTTGCGCAGCGCCAGCAAGATATCATCGCCAATACGACCTGCACCTGTAATGCCTGCGCCAATACGGGCGACCTCGATCTTAAGATCATCGCCCATTATGGCCGTTTCGAGGAAATGAAGCTGGGACCGAATTTGGATATTTCGGGGCCAGACGTCATTTTGGTCCATCGCATGACCAAAACCGATGTGAAAGAGAAGACAGGCATCCACAGCTATGCCCTGTTCAGTGACGCCGCGGCGCAAGCCATGAACATTCACAAAGCGCTGGAACCGTTCTCGCAGGAATTCGAGCATTTCGGCGAAGTCTCGATGAAAGTCTACGATCTGGCTAAGGCGTGGCAAACGTTCCGCCACGAGCGCGAGCGCCACTTTATGGAAGAGGACGACGGAGTATGGACATTTCGGCGCCATTTTGACGCGCCCGCCGCGGTGGTCTGGGAAGCGCTTGTTGCCCCCGAGCACAAGCAGCGTTGGATGGACAATATCAAGACGGTCACAGCCGAAAACCTGATGGGTCGCGTTGGCAATGGGTCGACCTATCATTGTGCACATGCACTTGCGGATTTCATCTATACGGTCACCGACTGGGAACCGTTCATCTATTTCTCAACACGGATTCTGGACCCGGCACGCCCCGGCGTCAGCCTTCCTGAGACCTATCATCTGACCCAGACAAACAACGGCACAGAGGTTCGATACACCATGGGCCGGGCTGAGGACGCTGATGGGAACCGTTATGAGGAGTCAGAAGAGAATTCTGTGGCCTTCCTATCGGAATTCTGGCCCGCATCGTTTGATGAGATGGAAGTGCAGCTAAAGGCGGCAAATTAGGCTGGTCCACAGGGCGACAACCGGTGCGTTCGCGCATCGGGCGCGTGGTAATCGCCGGTATGCTACCAAAAAGGCAGCTCGATTTGTGGTGCTGTCAGACAAATGCGAACCAGTCTCCGTTAGGAAAGCGAGGCTGCCCCTTATGCCACGCCCAACTGACGCCACTCAGCCAGTGCGGCGCTGCGGTTGAGCTTGAAGTTGTCGCGTGAGTAAAGGTGACGTTCCTGGTTGAAATGATTGCAAACGGAGGCGTGAATGGAGACGAGCTTCTGCAAACTCCGCATTCGGCGAAAGCGCAACATCGCCCGTTCTCGTCGTCGAAACGGCCCAAAGCGATTCCACCAAAACCGAACAGTCTCATGGCTGATTTCGATCCCGCGTTCATGTAATAGGTCCTCAACATTTCGAAGTGAAAGGCGAAAGCGAACGTCCATCATCACCGCCAGGCGGATGATATCAGGGCTTGTTTTGAAGTAGCGAAATGGGGAGTGTTTTGTCATCCAACTACGCTACGAAACCGATCAGTCCGCCTCAAGCTGGTTTTGTCGGACAAGACCTCCTCAGGCACCTGAGGAAGGTTTTGTGTCGATTGATCTGGCTGTTCATCTGGCTCCGTCAGATCAACCATCTCAAAATGGAAGCCGACCAACCCTTTCAGATCGTCAGAGGAACAGCCTGAAACCTTTATTCAGGACGGACGAATTAGAGATCAGCTTAAAGATTGCGATGGTGTGACCTCGGATGCTTGCACCGCCCTTTTGAGGGACCGTGATCGTCTGCAAGATTGCGCTATTCAGGACCAGGACAAAGATCAAACCAAAGTTCAGGACATAGACTGCGCCCCGGATTCGGGCAACGCGGGCGGCGCTGGTAAAAACTGACCCCTTTTGGTGTCGGCTCACCCTGGTCAATCGGCACCTCTCCCCCGATACAAACATTGAGACTAAAATGTCGAATTACATTTCGATGCGCGGCCTGATGGCCGCAACAACGGTCATCGCCGCATTGACAACCGGGTCGGCCGCTCTGGCGGGAGGTGACTCTGAAAATGACGATATGATGCAAATGATGCCATATGGTTACGGGCCTTATGGTGGCGGCGTGGGCATGATGGCGCGCCCGGTCGACACGGATGGCGATGGGATGGTCAGCGCAGCAGAGGCCTCGAGACATGCCAGCACCGGGTTTGCCCAATTCGACGCTGATGGTGACGGCCAGATCAGTGAAGATGAGTATATGGACAGCGCGCCTTCGGTCACGCCGATGGGCCGCAGAAATGTTGAGCGGCTTTATGTCAACCGCGCCGGACGGTTCAAGGTGATGGATGCAGATGACAACGGCGACGTGATATTGGCAGAGTTCATGGCCAAGGCGCAGGCAAGCTATGAAGCCGCCGATGCCGACAAGGATGGAAAAGTCACCGTATGGGAATTCCACGCGCAACAAAATCCATTCTGAGCCAGTGACCCGGCTAAAACAATCTTTCCCCGCAACGCTGCGATCATACAGTGTTGCGGGCTTGTCTTGTGGTGGCCAACGCGGCGCGCGGCACCGTTCGCTCACACCGCCGAAAAATGCTTTCAGTAACCCTAAATGGTCGAATTGATTGTCCCGATGGACCGAAAGGCAGCGATACACTAACATCCAAATTGGATTGCCAGTGTGGCTTATCCTGCGCGACTTTGGTCGTCGGCGAGAGGCCTCAAAAAGATGCAGCTTTCAGAAAGATAATGGAGATATTAATGGCCGACACCTCGATCAGCATCAAGTTGCTGCGCGCCATCGTTGATCCTAAGACGCTGACATTTAGAACCACAGCTTCGCTTGAACCTCTGATTGGCCCGTTAGGGCAAGAGCGGGCAGTCGAGGCGATCCGCCTTTCAGCCCAAATGCGGCATCGGCGCTTCAATCTATACGTCTATGGGGCCGAAGGCAGTGGGCGACATTCAACCGTTCTGCGGTTGCTCGAAGAAGTGGCGGCACAAAGGCCAGTTCCCTCTGACTGGGTGTATCTGCAAAACTTTTCAGATCCTGACCGGCCATTGGCGGTATCTCTGCCGCTGGGGCATGGGGTTAAACTGCGCGCCGCCATGTCGCGGCTGGCAGAGGATCTGGTTACGCACATTCCTGCACTTCTGGTGTCAGAGGATTACCAGAACCGGCGCACGGCATTGGATCAGGATTTTGCCGCCCGCCATGAAGCCGCGCTTGACGATTTGCGCAATGCGGCGCAAGCCCGCGAAGTTGCCATTATTAAGACCCCGATGGGCTATTCGCTGGCGGCCATGCAAGCTGGTGAAGTGGTTAAACCAGATGTCATGGCAGGCCTGCCAGTGGCGGCGCGACAGCAACTCGATGCGAACGTGACCGCAACCCGGGACGACCTTGAGGATTTTTTGCTGTCTCTTCCCGAACTTGGCCGCGCAGAAAGCGAAGCGATTGCAGAGCTGAACGCGCGGATGGCCGGGATCGCGGTCAATTCGGCAATGTCGAAAATTACCAAAGCCTTTGCCAAGGTGCCCGCGCTGGAACCTTATTTTGAAGCGCTCCGGGCCGATCTGATCGACAAGGCTGATTTGTTCTTGTCACTGGAACGCAGCCGGGCAGAAAATCCCTTTCCGCCGGGTATCGCAGCCTTGCGGGATGACCCTAGATTCAATCGCTATCGGGTCAATGTGATCGCCTCGCATACGAAATCGGAACGTGGTGCCCCGGTCGTTGTTGAAACGCTACCCACTTTGTCAAACCTGACCGGACGGATCGATTATCTGTCTATTCAGGGCGCCTTGGTCACTGATTTTACCCAGATTAAACCGGGTGCGTTGCACCGCGCGAATGGCGGTTTTCTGGTGCTTGATGCCCGTCGTATCTTGAATGAGCCTCATGCTTGGGAAGGGTTGAAACGCTGTTTGGAAACCACATCCGTCCACGTTATTGCTGATGCTGAACGGTTGGGCCTTACAGCGACAATGACGCTGGAACCGCAGCCCATCCCACTTGATGTGCGCGTCATTCTGATCGGTGACCGGATGCTTCATATGCTGCTTTCAGAGCTCGATCCGGATTTCGAAGAATTCTTTCGCGTCGCGGCAGAGTTTGGCGAAGATACGCGCCGCAGCCTGGAAACCATCACGCTATTTGCCCGAATGGTTGCCACCATCGTGGAAAAGGAAGGCATGCGTGCTGTGACGCGCGATGGTGTCGCAGCACTGGCCGACGCGGCGACACGCGCCGCCGAAGATCAAGAAAAGATATCGCTGCGCTTGAACCGGATCTGGGACATCCTGCGCGAGGCAGACCACATTGCAGCCCAAAGCAAGGCAAGGACGGTCAACGCCACGCATATCGCGGCCGCCATAGCTGCGGCTGACCGACGAACAGGCGGCCCGCGAGAGCGCTTGCAGGAAATGATCGCTCGTGGTGGGATAATGATCTCGACGGCGGGCAGCATTGTGGGGCAGGTCAACGGGCTATCCTTGGTCGAGATCGGCGATCTGCGAATTGGGGCGCCGGTTCGCATCACCGCCCGCGTCCGAATGGGTGCGGGAAACATCATTGATATTGAACGAGAGGCCAAACTTGGCGGCCCTCTTCATTCCAAGGCCGTCCTTATCCTGTCCAGCTATCTGGCAACGCGTTACGCCATTGATGTCCCGTTCTCGCTTTGGGCCAGTCTGGTCTTTGAACAAACCTATGGCGGGGTAGAGGGTGACAGCGCATCCCTCGCCGAACTCTGCACCTTGATGTCGGCGCTTTCCGACGTTCCGATTTCACAGTCTTTTGCCGTCACCGGATCGGTCAATCAAATGGGTGAGGTGCAGCCAATCGGTGGCATCAGTGAAAAAATCGAAGGATTTTTCGACGTCTGTGTGGCTCAGGGTCTAACGGGTCGGCAAGGCGTGATAATCCCGAAACAAAACGTCGTAAACCTGATGCTTCGCCCCGATGTCGTTGACGCTGTGGCAAAATCAAAATTTCAGATTCATGCGGTGTCACATGTCGATGAAGCTGTGGCACAACTTACAGGCCTGCCCGCCGGCGAGCGCGCCCCGCACGGCGATTTCGAGGATGGCACGATCAATGCGAATATCGAAGTGCGGCTGCTCGGCTTTGCCGAGGCGCGCGCGATGTATAGGGGACCATCCGACAGCATTCTGTACAATCCAAACGATTGACATTACCGACTGGCGTTCGCTTTGGAATAGCGATGGCTTTCAACAGCGGTCGATCTTTCGCAAGCTCAATACCGGCCGATTGCGCACCCCGCGTAAAGTCGGCATGGCGGCCCAAATCGCGCAGAAGGCCTAGCGCGCCAATAGTTCCACCCTAATTCTTTCTGATATAAGGTCGCTTGGGTGAAGGATTACCTGATCCCCAGCTTCCAACCCGGCAAGCACCTGCGCATAACTTTCGTTACGCTCACCCAAGGTAATGGTTTCCAGCTGCGCCCGTCCATCGCGCACCACATAGGTTGCCCAGTTCGATCCATCGCGAAACAGCGCGCCCACGGGAATTGCCAACACGCCCTCTTCACGCCAAAGCGCGATGCGGGCGATAACACGAAACCCGTGGCCAAGCAGCTGCCATTCGTTTGGGTCGCCCGTCAGGGTCAGGAAAATCTCGACCCGCCGCTCATCAATCCCAAGCGCCGAAATCTTTGGTGTAGCAACAGGCTCGACCCGTTCCACCTGCGCTGCAATCGGCGGTCCGCCCCAACCCGTGATTTCAGCTTTGGCACCAGGTTGCACGCGCACCGAATCGCGCGACAAAAGATCGACGACGACCTCAAGATTGCCGGGGTTGCCAATTTCAAGGATCGGCGTGCCGACTTGGACAACCTGTTCGTCCTCGGTCAATACCCGCAACACCCGACCCGAAACCGGCGCAATCAAGCTTAGGCAGCAAGCCTCGGCGCCATTTGCATCACCATTCAACAAAGCCGCCTCAGCGCTGTCTTTCTGGCGCTCTCGAACGGCCAAATTG
This sequence comes from uncultured Boseongicola sp., assembly GCF_937988555.1. NCBI lineage: Bacteria > Pseudomonadati > Pseudomonadota > Alphaproteobacteria > Rhodobacterales > Paracoccaceae > Boseongicola > uncultured Boseongicola sp. The sequence goes on from NZ_CALJXO010000176.1 coordinate 8,746, forward strand.
GCGCGCGCACTGTCCAACGTGGCTTGCGCCGTTTTTTGTTCAAGCACGGCATTGGACAGTGCACGTTCCGAAATAGCCAGTTTTTCGAAAAGTGCACTTGCGCGGTTTGCCTCGGACGTCATGAATTCCAGGGTTGCTTCTGCCTGCACCACCTGCGCGCGCGCTAGATCAACCGCAGATTTGGCCGCCGCCATAGTCGCCTCGGCGACCGCCCGTGACCGGGAATCCAGAAAGGCCGGTGCCGCAGGGCCGATTGATGCAACGACGGTTTCTTGCGCAACGACAGGGTCGCCCGCATGCAGGCTTATCCGGCTAAGCTTGCCCGCAATGGTTGCTGACAGGGTGTAAACCTCGCGGATACGTGCCTCGCCTTCCTCTTCAACCGAAACCTCGATGGTCTGCGGCGCAACCGCAGCCACCTCGACCACCACGGGGCGCGGCATAAAAGCCCAGATGATAAGGCCCAGTACCGAGACGGTGGCAAGCAAGATGATAAGACGGCGCATGTGTCATTCCCTTGTCTTTAGTACCTCGATCATGTCGAGGTTGTTGATCCGCCCCCAAACGGCCAAGGCCGAGACCAGAGCGGCAGCACAGACGACCAGACTGGCCGTCGCGTAAACATCGTACCCAACCACAAAGGGCACGCGGTAGAGATCAGAAGAAAAAGCGGCGACCATGGCCGCTCCGATGCCATACCCTATAACCCAGCCAAGGGGCTGAGCCAGTAAAACGACAATCGCAAGCTCGCCCAACAAGACCCGCGCCACTTCCGCGCGGGTGAAGCCGAGCACCCGTAGGCTGGCCAATTCCCGCCCCTGTTCCGAAAGGGAAATGCGGGCAAAGTTGTAGACAACTCCGATGGCAATGATCGCTGCAAGAATGACGTAGACGGTGATCATAACAGTGATGTTTTCGGCCAGCGTCTCTTTGAAACGTGCGATTGTAAGTGCGGTGACAGTCAGGAATTCCGTCTTGGGTGTGGTTTTTGCAGCGGCGTAAAAGGCTCCGCGTGCGGCTTCATCAATTTGCAGGTTCACGCCTGATATCAACGCGTCTTCGCCCATGATCCGGTTAAGCGCCGTCATTTCCATTGCTGCCCCCAAACCGACATACCCCAGCGAGATGCCGCTAACTGGCAGGCTGATGATGGGCCGGGCACCTTCTAGCACTTCGACGGTCACGCGCTCACCGCGTCGCACGTCCAATGCGTTGGCCAATGCTTCGGATATAATCAGCCCCACCTCGGGCATTGCCATCGGGCGCAAGGATGGGTCGAGCACGCGGGACAGGTGTGGGTTTTCGGGCTTGCCCATGATTGACAACCGCTTTGAGCGGTTAAGGTGGCTGATCCTGGCCGTGGCCGATCTGAACGGTTCGGCCACCAGCACGCCCGGCATGTGGCGCGCGGCATAGAGGGCGCGATATGGTTCTGGCGCGCCGAAAACCACCAAGGCGTCGTGACGCTCGGATCGGAAAAAAGTAACATCAATCATGTGATTGATTGAACCAAAGGACCACAGGGATGCCACAAGAAGCGCGACCGACATAGCAACACCAAAGGTGCTTGAGAACGTGCGAAAGGGCCATCGAAAAAGATGCCGGGCAATCATGACCCCGGTCTGACGCAAGGCCAACAGATGCCACAAGGACCATGCCCGATTGCGGTACGCGGGCGGTGCGGGGGGGGCCATGGCCACAGCTGGCGGCAAGGCCACAACCGAACGCACGGCATAAAGTGCGCCTGCCACTGCCGAGATAGCCGTCACGATGGCCGCAAGCCCATAGATTTGCGGATCGCGCGTGAAAACAAGAAAGGGAAAGGAAAAGACTTGGGCATAGAGTTGCGCCAGACCTGCGCCCAACCAAGCCCCCGCGACAAAGCCGACCGCGATGCCAAGGGCAGCGATCACCACGACGAATTCCACATAGTGAACTCCAATCGCACGCGAGGAGTAACCGATGGCTTTCAAAAGCCCGATCTGTTCCCGCTCTAGCGTGACCAAACGCGACAACGTCATGTTGACCAGCATCGCGGCAACCAGCAAAAAGATGGGCGGCAAGACCTTTACCATAGCGCTGAGTTGTTTCAGTTCAGCATCTAGAAAGGCATGCGAAACCTGATCCGCGCGGCCAGTGGCCCCAACACCGCCATAGCGGGCCGTCAGGCGATCAAGCGCCTCAATCACCCGGTCTTCCGAAGCGCCGGGCGCCAGCTTCAGCACCACGTTTGAAAATGCGCCTTTAAGGTCAAATGCGGCCTCAAGGCTTGCACGTGGCAGCCAGGCAATGCCAAAGCGCAGCGGGTCCGGCATCATTTGGCCCGGTCCAAGCGCATAGATGAATTCAGGCGACAGCGCGATACCTGTGATGATAAGTGTCCGGCGCTGCCCGTTCACCAAGATGGTCAACGGGTCGCCAACGCGCAGCCGGTGTACCTCCGCAAACCCCTCTGACACGACCACCTCGCTTGTCGATTGCGGACCCGGAATCCTGCCTTGCCTAAGGTGCAACCGGTTCAGGCCCGCGCCCGCAACCTTTGGCAGCGAAACCAGCATTACCGAGCCGGGTTCAACCATGCCAGGCATGTCGAGCAGCCCCAGTTTCACGATCCGCGCCTCGGCTACCAGCACGCCGTCGATGGCTTCGATCTCTCCCATCAGGGCTTGCGGCGCGCGGGTCACATTGGCGAACACATCGGCAAAGCGGTTGGCCTCATAATAGCGTGTCCGCGTTTCGGACAGCGATGAAAAGGCGCCGTTCCCCAAAATCATCGTGGCTACGCCCGCGGCCAACACCAACGCAATAGCCAAAACCTGCGCCCAAAGGCGAACCAGATCCCGTAGCATTTTGCGGCGCAGGGGCGATATCACCATGATATCTCCGAGGGCTTTTTCTTTGTACTATTGACCGTCTCTTCAACAATTTGCCCATCAGCAAAGCGTAAAACACGGTCAGCGATGGCTTGGGTGGCGGCGTTGTGGGTGATGACCAAAGTGGTTGCCCCCACAGCTTTGTTGACCTGCGTCAGCGCCTCTAGCACCTGCACGCCAGTTGCGGAATCAAGCGCCCCGGTCGGTTCGTCGCACAACAGAACTGCCGGATTCTTGGCAATGGCGCGGGCGATGGCGACGCGCTGTTGTTCGCCCCCTGACAACTGCGCCGGAAAATGGTCCCGCCGTTCGGACAGACCGACCAAGGCCAATGCGTCATCGGCCGACATCGGATTGCGGGCGATTTCAGTGACCAGTTGCACGTTCTCGCGCGCGGTCAGGCTGGGCACCAAATTATAGAACTGGAATACAAAGCCCACATGCTTACGCCGAAACTGCGTAAGGCCGTGCGCATCAAGCGCCGTTAACTCATTACCCTTGAACCACGCCTCGCCCGCCGTCGCCGTATCAAGACCTCCGACGATGTTCAAAAAGGTAGACTTGCCTGACCCAGAAGGGCCAAGGATGACTAGAAATTCGCCGCTTGCAGCTTCGAAATCTACCCCGCGCAAGGCATGAACTTCGAACGCACCAGTACGATAGACCTTGGTCAGACCCTTCGTTCGAAACACAGTTTCCACTCTTTGCGTCATGATGCCCAGATCCCCCAGAGGGTGGAAGGTTATGGGAAACAGACGCCGGGGGAATGATGCAGGTCAATTCCGTGCAAGTATCAAAACCCCATACTCCAAAAAACTTCCCCTAAAGGCATAGCTGCCAAGATCTGCGCCAGTCGGGCCTTTCAATCATTGGTAAATCGCCACACCGACAAGCATTGAACAATGCGCGCGCATACTTTCCGTAAAAGCATTGCGCCTATGCCTATTGGGCCACATATCCACCATCGACCGGGATAATTGCCCCGGTGACAAAGGACGCGCGCGGCGAGCAGAGCCAGACAATCAGTTCTGCCACCTCTTGAGGCGTGCCAATGCGCCCCATCGGATGCAGTGGGGCCATCATCTGGGCCGAAATCTGGGTACCTTGCGTTGACTGGTCAGCCAGCGAATCCAGCATCCGCGTATCAATGCCGCCGGGACACACGGCGTTCACCCGGATACCCGATTTTGCGTATTCAAGGGCAGCATTTTTCGTAAGGCCGACGGCGCCATATTTAGTGGCCACATAGGACGAAAAACCGGGAAACCGATCAGAGAGGCAATGGACGCCAAATTGACGATGGTGCCGCCGCCTGTTTTTAGCATGTTGTCAATCTCGGTTTGCATGCAAAGGAACGTGCCTTTCAAATTGACTGAAACAATCTTGTCAAAATTGTCGCTGGATTGTTCCGCGAACGGCCCAACTTTCCCTCAATACCCGCGTTGTTGACGGCATAATCAATTTTCCCATAAGCCTTGATGGCGGCTTGCATGAGCGCGGAAATATCAGCGTGTTTGGAAACGTCTGCAGCGACGAAAATCGCCTCGCCACCCCCCTTTTTTTAATCAGCGCAACGGTTTCTGCGCCCCCTTTGCTCTCTATATCTGAAACGACAACCTGCGCGCCTTCAGCGGCAAGGGTTAAGGCAGTCGTACGGCCAATGCCCGCGGCCGCCCCTATCACGATTGCTGTCAAACCTTTGACCAGTTCGATGGCATCTCTCTTTGCGGAGGGAATGACTCACGCACCCAACTCTCTCTCGTGCCAGTGTCGGACCCCGAGGGACCCACGCGAAACCCTGCGCAAACCTGACGCTCATTGGAAAATCAGCCGAGCCCGAAGTCATCCCGGAAGCGGTCAATCTGATGCATGCGCTCATGCAGGATGGTCACGATCCCGATGTCGCCATTCGATAGATGACGCCAGTAAACGAAATGGCGCTCGTACCGGAAGAAGAACCCCTCGACGCCGAACTCGGCCGGGATGGGCTTTGATGCGACACCGTGAGCTGCGATCTGGTCGAAGGCCGCGAACAGGCCGGTGATGTATTTCTCGGCCTGATCATCTGCCCACCTGTCACGGGTGTAGCGGTAGATGTCGTCGAGGCGATGGGACGCTCCTTCTTGAACACGAATGGCGGCCACGGAGTCAGGCCCGGTTCCGTGCGATCACCTCGGCTGCCGTCAGCGCCTGATACGACTCCTCCGGGGCCGCGAAGGCATGGGTCAGCTCGCCCTTCAGCCGGTTGAAGGCTTCCTGCTCCGCCCTCTCTTTGTCACGCCGGATCAGGTCACGGATGTACTCGCTTACGTTCTCATAGGACCCGTCATCGCCTACGTTGGCCGACACGAAGTCACTCAGTGCCCCACCAAGGCGGACGGTCATCGTGGTCGTTCGGGACATGGCCGGCACCTCTCATCTCGCCTGTATTCAATATAACCAAAAACGCACACAGAACAAGAGCGAGCTGCACCCTACTCCTGCCGATCATCGTTCCCCGCCGGATAGGCGGCTGAGGAATTTCAACGCGGCCTTGCGATCCCGGCGCTTGGTGACATAGATTTCAAGCACTTCACCTTCGTGATCTACGGCCCGCCAAAGATAGTGGGTTTCACCGTTAATCTTTACGAACACTTCGTCCAAATGCCATTGCCAGTTCGAATGAGCACGAGGTTGCTGAACCCGTTCTCCTCGGATCTCCGCGCCAAACAGCGTGCCGAACAGGTTCCACCAGAACCGCACCGTCCCATGGCTGATCTAAATGCCGCGCTCGTGCAGCAAATCTTCGACATTCTGGAGCGACAGAGGGTACCGGACATACATCATCACCGCCAGGCGGATGATTTCCGGGGACGTCTTAAAGTAGCGAAAAGGGGAGCGTTTTGTCATCCGGCGAAGCTAGGTGTCCGCCCTGCCCGCCTCAACCAGTTTTCTTCCGGCAGTGCCGTGGGTAGAGCAACCGGGGCGGGTGTTTGATTAAAACTTCAACTCGCCAGGTAAAGGAACCACGCAGCCCTACTGATCCAGATCAACGGCAGGCCCTCCTGCCTATGCGCAGATGCGCATGAACTGGAGGTCCCATGATTCTTGCCGTCCTTGCCGCGCTTGCCGAGCCCACACGCCTTGCGGCAATTCGGATGCTACATGACGGTTGCGAACATTGTGTTTGCGATCTGATGAGCAGGCTGGACGCCTCGCAGAGCCGGATGTCGTGGCATATGCAGGTTCTGAAGCAGGCTGCTCTGGTTGTTGATCGGCGCGACGCGCAATGGGTACCCAATCGCCTCAATCCCGACCTCCCCGAGAACATCCGCGTGCTGATAGACGCGGCGTTGTCCGAGGAGATCGCGACATGAACATCTTTGGCTGGCTCAATGATCAACTGCTGCGGATGCAATGGCTGTCCGACCTTGTGACGGCCGGAGTTTCGGCGGCAGGGCTTGATCCGACTTCGCGCCTTGGCGGGTCGGTGCAGTTCTTCGTCTATGACGTGATCAAGATCTTCATACTGCTCTCGGTGCTGATCTTTGCCATTTCCTATGTCCAGAGTTTCTTCCCCCCCGAACGCACCCGCCGCATCCTGGGAGGACGCTCGGGGATCTGGGCGAACACGCTCGCCGCCCTCCTGGGAACCATAACGCCGTTCTGTTCCTGTTCGTCGATCCCGATCTTCATCGGCTTCACAGCCGCTGGCCTGCCTTTGGCGATCACCTTTTCTTTCCTGATTTCATCGCCGCTGGTGGATCTCGCCTCGGTGATCCTGCTGGCATCGATCTTCAACTGGCCAATCGCGCTGGCCTATGTCGCGGTGGGGCTGGTGGTGGCCGTGGTTGGCGGCACGCTGATCGGCCGCGCAGGAATGGAGGATCAGGTGGCCGAGTTCGTGCGCAGCGTTCCCGTGCAGGACAATGACCAGACCATGACGCGGATCGAACGGCTAGCCTTTGCACGCGATCAGGTGGTCGAAATCGTGCATCGGGTCTGGCCCTATGTGCTGATCGGGGTCGCGATTGGCGCTGCCATCCACAACTGGGTCCCGGCCGACATCATCACGGCGTTGCTGGGGCAGGAAAACTGGTGGTCGGTGCCATTGGCGACGCTCATCGGCATTCCTATGTACGCCGACATCTTCGGAACACTGCCCATCGCAGAGGCGCTGGTCGCAAAGGGCGTCGGCCTTGGGACAGTTCTAGCCTTTATGATGGCGGTCACAGCCTTGTCGTTGCCGTCGATCATCATGCTCAAGCGCGTGGTCAAGACACCGCTTCTGATGCTTTTTCTTGCGGTCGTTACCGGAGGCATTCTTGGCATCGGCGTGCTGTTCAACGCCGTCACCCACTGGTTCATCTGAAAGGAACACCCCCATGATCATCAAAATCCTCGGTTCGGGCTGCAAGAAATGTGTGGCGCTTGGCGAAAACGCGAAGGCTGCGGCAGCAGCAGCAGGCAAGGCGGCCGAGATCGTCAAGGTCACGGACATCGTGCAGATTGCGGCCTATGGCCTGATGTCGACGCCGGGACTGGTGATCGATGAAAAGTTGGTCTCGGGCGGCAAGGTGCTGACCGTTCAGGAAATCGAAAAGCTGCTATGACCGAATGCCGGGTTGTCGCCTACCGGATCGACAGCCAAGAAAGCGACCGGCGATTTGATTTCTTGCATCGCAACATCCTGAAATTCTGCGCCAATGTCACGTTTCTGTACATTTCGCCCAATTGGGCGCGCATCACCGACGGGAAGAAGGTGTTGGCTGCACACACTGCGTCTGTTCGTGATACGGAAGACTTCTATTGGTAATGGAGAGCAATTGAACGCGCATGAACCGGCCCACTCTGGTCTTGTGGGCATTTTCGACCGGGCGTGCCGGATGTCGAGGAGAAGCAATGAAAGCCATTGTTCAGGACAGGTATGGAGGGCCGGAACACCTTCGACTTGCCGATATCCCGGTTCCGGAACCGGTTAGGTCACAGATCCGGGTCAGGGTTCTGGCCTGTGCTGTTAACCTCTCCGACTGGGAATATCTGATCGGCTCGCCACTGTATGCGCGGCTCGTGGGTGGTTTGATGAAGCCGAAGCGCCAAGTCCTGGGATCAGACATCGTCGGCGTCATCGACAAGCTTGGGTCGGATGAGACGGGTTTTTCGCTTGGTGACCGGGTCATGGGCGACCTTGTG
>NZ_CALJXO010000177.1:0-2969 GCF_937988555.1 uncultured Boseongicola sp.
AGTGCCGTTCAGTTCATGAAGTTCAAAAATCCAAAAAAACGACTGTCGCCCGAATCTCTTGATATTCCTCCTCCGCCCTCTAATGTCCTAGTATTCTCAATAATTGGGATTTTAACCCAAAATTGAGGCCACACGGGAGGACTTTCAATGAACGCACTATTCACAAACGCGGCTCTGGCCATCGGCCTAATCGCAGGCACCGCCGCATCCGCACAGAACGTCGGCATCGCCACGTCAAACCCGGGCTCGCTGTTTCATAACATCGCAACAGCCGTCGCCAACGCCGCCAATGCAGGAGGCCTGAATACAACAATTCAGCCCGCGACCAGCCCCAACCAATTCATCCCCTTCGTCAATCAAGGTGGTATCGACTTCGGCGTCTCCAACCTTCAGGAGGTGAACTATTCCATCACCGGCGAAGCATGGTGGAATGGCGTCGAGAACCCCAACATCCGCGTCGTCGCGCACCTGATGCCCCTGGTCGAAGCGATCTTTGTTCGCAAAGACAGTGACATAATGTCGATCGCCGATCTAAACGGTCAACCTATGACCGACGGCTACACGGCACAAAACACCATCCTTCCACAGCTTTCGGCGTTCTATGCGACGGCTGGCATGACACGCGACGATGTCGAAAAAGTCTCGGTCGCAAGCGTCGTCGCAGGCGCTGATGCCTTCATGGCCGGTGACACCGTCGGCTTCATCTTCGCACACGGCGCCGGAAAGGTGCGCGAGGCCGACGCAGCTGTCGGTGGCCTGCGCGCCCTTGGCGTTGACGACGACAGCGACGCCGCATTGGCGGCGGCTCGCGAACACTGGCCCACAGCGTTCTTCCTCACATTGCCCGAAGGCCGGATGCCCGGCGTGCTTGAAGACACGACCTACATCGCCTTCCCGCAAGTCATATTCACCCACGCGGATGCACCCGATGATGTGGTCTACGCAATGGCCAAGGCGATGTATGAAAATGCGCAAGTCATGGCCGATACCTTCCCGCCGTTCCGCGCGTTCCGGCCCGAAAACATGAGGGGTAACAACGGGGTATCCGAATTCCACCCCGGCGCGCTGAAGTTCTTCGAAGAAGTCGGCCTCAACTGACACCGCGCCGCGCAAGCGCGACGGAAACGGGGGCACAAAGGTGCGCCCCCGAGAAAGAAGAACAGGCACGATGAAGGGCCTTCCCGCACGCATCGCAAAGCCGGTCGCAGACGTTCTTGCGGCCGGCCTTGTGCTGACTGCAATCTGCTGGGCGCTATCACTTCAACGCAAGATCGGGTTGGACCTTTATCCACAGCAGTTCTTCGCCGCGATCCTGTTTTTCACCCTGCCCGCCGCCTACATCACACTGCCCGCACGCCGTGGCGCGCCGCGAGATCACGTCCCGCTCTACGATGTCATCCTTGCCGGCCTGTCCATGCTGGCGGTCGGATATGTCATGGTGGCCTACCCACAACTCATTCTGATGATTTTCTCGCGCCCGCCAGCGCTTTGGATCCCGGCCTTCACAATTGTTGTTCTCCTTCTGGAAGCGCTCAGGCGTACGACTGGACCCGCGCTGATCATCATCATCGGCGCCTTCCTTCTTTATGCCCTCATAGGAGATCTCGTGCCCGGCCGCCTGCAAGGGCGCCCACAGAATTGGCAGCTTCTCGCGAGTTATTTAGCCGTTGATTCCAATGGCATTCTTGGCCTTCCAATGTCAGTGGCCTCGACGGTCGTGATCACCTTTATCTTCTTCGGAGTGCTCTTGGGCGTTACCGGCGGCTCCCAGTTTTTCACCGACGCCGCGATGATCGCCATGGGGCGTTTCCGCGGTGGATCGATGAAAATTGCAGTCCTTGCTTCAGGGCTTTTCGGCTCGATCTCAGGCTCGGCCGTCGCCAATGTGGCGGGCACCGGGGTCGTCACTATCCCGATGATCAAACGCGACGGCTATCCCGCCCACAAAGCAGCTGCGATCGAAGCCGTCGCCTCAACGGGCGGCCAACTTATGCCGCCTGTGATGGGCGCATCGGCCTTTCTTATGGCCGAATTCCTCGCCATTCCTTATTCCCAGATCGTCATGGCCGCCCTTGTCCCGGCGCTCCTGTACTACGTTGCGCTGTTCATCCAAGCCGACCTTGAAGCGGCCAAGCTTGGCATCAAACGCGTTGACCCTTCGCAAATACCAGATCGCCGCACAGTTGCGGTCGGCATGCACTTCATCCTTGCGTTTGCGGTCCTGATCTACCTGTTGTTCTGGCAACGCTACCAACCCGAACGGGCAGCGCTTTGGGCGGCAGTGGTTCTGTGCGCCACAGCCCTTCTGATCGGTTACCGTGGCACGCGCCCAACATTGCGCACGCTCTTTTCCGGCATTGCCAAAACCGGCCATTCAGTCATCGAAATCCTATTGATTTCAGCGGCATCCGGCTTGGTCATCGGCGTTTTGAACATCACGGGTCTCAGCTTCAATCTAACTTACGCACTCGTGCAAGTTGGCGGCGGCAGCGCGATTTTGCTGCTCGCGTTATCCGCCCTTGTTTGCATCATTCTTGGCATGGGCCTCCCGACGCTTGGCGTTTACGTATTGCTGGCTGCACTGGTCGCGCCCGCCCTGATCCAGGTCGGGATCGAACCAATTGCCGCCCACCTCTATGTTCTCTACTTCGGCATGATGTCGATGATCACGCCCCCCATCGCGCTCGCCGCTTTCGCCGCAGCCGCCATCGCAAAGGCTCCCGCCATGGCAACCGGATGGGCCGCGATGCGCTTTGGATGGGCGGCCTATGTGATCCCGGTCCTGTTCGCTTTCAGCCCCACATTGATCCTGATCGGCGCTCCTGTCGACATTGCCTTCGCCATCGTGACCGCCATCCTTGGCGTCTGGCTTGTGTCGGCGGCCCTTGCTGGCTTTTTCAAAGACCGCCTATCCACTTTAAAACGCTGGTTTTTTGCAGGCGCGGGACTTTTGGCACTGGTCCCCTCCG